>NZ_JBFODS010000033.1:0-121056 GCF_040908445.1 Aeromonas sp. R10-2
CATATACAGGACCTTAAGAAAACACTTCATTTGAAATTCCTTCTAAGGTCCTGTTCTGTATCGATTTTCGCTGCTTGGTTCGACGGGCATTTTTCGCCAAGTAAACGGCAGCCCATTCCAGACGCTCTCTTATTTCCACCAACACCCGATGAGCCACCGCTTCCAATAACGGGAACCACCAGGTTCCGCTATTTTTCGCCGCTTTCAGTGTGGATAAACCGTCCCCCATCAGCGTCTGAGCTACCCGTCTTTTCATCACCAGCGACAACAGGCTGGCCCACACCAGCCCCTCGGCAATGGCTTTCTGACCTGTCACAAAGCCCTTGAGCCGGTTGTGCGACTTCCACTCCTTAAACAGCAGCTCCACCTGCCAACGACAGCGGTACAGGCTCATCACCCGCTCTGCTGGCCATGCCTCTCGTGGCAGATTGGTCATCCAGATACAGAACCGTTTCTCCTCGGCAAACCAGCGTCGGATCAGCCGATACTCGAACTTGCCCGATTTCACCACCATATCCAGTACCTCTGCCCGACAGTGCCGCCGTCCAGCATCCTTGAGTGACAGGCCCGCCAGCTTCGGCACTTCCCGTTCGTCACCGCGCCATGCCCGGATAATCTTCGGGTTCAGGCTCTTACTACCCCTGACCAGATAGAAACCGCCCGCCTCGTTTAGTTTCGCAAAGTAGGCCATATCGATGTAACCCGCGTCCGCCAACAGCAGGCTGTTATTGAGCCGCTCGGGCTCAGGCAGGAACTGGCGCTCTGACGCCGTATCGGCAGAGACCTGCATGCAAACTGGACTTTGCTCCAATAGAGACATGAGCATATGACACTCGATTGCCGCCGGGCTAATGGTCTTGAACCTTCCCGGAAACACTTCGGCCAGGCTTTTGTGGACGGCAAAGGAAGTACCATCCTGCAACAACACCTGTTTGAATGCGCCAAGGGATGCAGTCTTCATCTGTTGGCCGATACGCAAGGCGATAGCCCGTTCAACCAGCGCCTTCATGAACAGGGCGAACGACGCTTTGCGCAACTGGTTGTGAAAGGGCTTGTAGGAAACCTGATGGGCATCAACCAGTTGCAAGGCATTGAAATGATGGTGCAATCCAGCGATACCATCGACCTGGTCGCAGCCAAGTGCCCGCAAGAGTGCAGTCACCAGCATGGCAGGCGTAATGGCTCGTTTGCGCAAGCAAAATTGGCAGTCACGGGCAATGCGGTCGAGTTCGGCAGGAGAGAGAAGTTGCTCAAGATAGTGGTTGGCATCGATAATGGTCATGGCTTCGTGCGTGGCGGTTTTGTTTGGCGATAAAATCAGATCACAATCGAAGCCATTTTTATATCTATTTCAATTGGTTGCTGCTAAAGATCCTGTACATGTGGGGTTACTAGGGTCTGGCCCTTTTTAACCTGAGTTTCCCCAAGCTGGATTGAGCCCAGTTTGAAGGTACAGGTGTCACCGTCATTAAAGAGGAACTGACCTTGCGAGTTCGTGACGTCCGAGTAATTGCCGCATTTGTAGTTCAACCCGGCTACCGCACTATCAATAAAGGTGGCAGTCAACGCAGGTTTGGTGGCGTTTCCACCATTGCCACTGTTATTGCCATTATTTGTGCTGGCACCGTCGCCACCACCGCCACAACCTGCCAGCGCCAAGCTGGATAACGCCGTCACAACCGATAAAGCCAGAATATTTTTTTTCATTTTTATTTTCCTGAAACAACGATGCATATGTCACCGGCACCTGGCTGAGGAAGTCAGAATGGGTGGCATGAATTGATGCAAAAGAAGCCCAATTGATGTTTTTGTTAGTTTCATTTGAGATCTATGCGGTGGGCATCATACAGGGGCTCATATGGTTTTCAACTTGATCTGGATCTCGAGTTCATATGAATTGTGAGCTTGCTCAACAAAGTGGAAGCGGGGGCTGATTGTTGGTTAGGGAATGTTGACTGGAGAGTATTAGAGAGAGGGTTTGTGAGCGTTGGTCGTTTCCAGCTGTAGCCAACTCTTGCTCGCGCGGTTTGTGGGGATTTTGCGAGCCGGATCACGGGCTTGCCGGGGGGCTGGATGAATAAGAGGGGAAAACGGTTTACAGTAACTTGCTGAACAATAAGAGAAATGTCGTTTGGGTCCTTTGGTTGTTAGCATAAAAAACTGAAAAGTAGCTAAAAAACAACTACTTATAAGGTTATTTGCTTAGAATTCAAACCGTTAACGCAAACGTTTTTCCCTTATCATTTGCTTGACCCGCATCGGGGCTGACTTAGAGTAAGCCTGCGTGCTAGATAGCCTGCTCTGACAGGCAAGCAAGTTCCCTCACTTAATAACAATCAAGGATACGATCGTGACTAAAGTGCTCAAGCTGGCCACTGTGGCCTCCCTCACTCTCGCTGCTCTCTCTGCTCAGGCTGCTTCCGAGCCAGCCGTCATTTATGACACCGCGGGCAAGTATGACAAATCATTCAACGAAGCCGTGTTCCGTAACGGCGTCGAGCTCTACAACAAGGACAAGGGCGTCAAGGTCAAAGAGTTTGAACCCCAGAACGAAGCCCAGCGCGAGCAGGGTCTGCGTCGTCTGGCCAGCCGTGGCAACGGCCCGATCGTGGCGGTCGGTTTCAACATGGGTTCTGCGGTAGAGAAGGTTGCGACCGAATTCCCGAAAACCCAGTTCACCATCATCGATATGGTGGTCGACAAGCCGAACGTCCAGTCCGTCATCTTCAAGGAGCATGAAGGTTCCTTCCTGGTGGGTGCACTGGCCGCCATCGCTTCCAAGAGCGGCAAGGTCGGCTTCGTGGGTGGCATGGATATCCCGCTGATCCGCAAATTCCAGTGCGGTTACGAGCAGGGTGCCAAGTTCGTCAATCCGAAGATCGAAGTGTTCCAGAACATGGCGGGCTCTACCCCGGCCGCGTTTGCTGACCCGGCCAAAGGTGCCGAGCTGGCCAAGTCCCAGTTCGCCAAGGGCGCTGACGTGGTTTACGCCGCAGCTGGCGGTACCGGTATTGGTGTCTATCAGGCAGCCAAGGACAGCGGCAAGTTCGCCATCGGTGTGGACTCCAACCAGAACCACCTGCAACCGGGCACCATGCTGACCTCCATGGTCAAGTCTGTGGGTCTGGCCGCTTACCAGACTTGGGATGACGCTGCCAAAGGCGAGTGGAAGCCGGGTATCAAGAACCTGGGTCTGGCCGAAGGCGGTGTGGATTGGGCGCTCGACAAGGACAACGAGAAGCTGATCACCCCGGAAATGAAAGCCAAGGTAGATGCCATCAAGGCTGAAATCATCGCTGGCAAGGTCAAGGTTCATGACTACATGAGCGATAACACCTGCAAATACTAATTAGATAGCTGCTACGACTCTCAACGCACCACCGGCCCGCACGGGCCGGTTTTTAGTCTTATTTCATGAAACGCAGGGCTGCATCATGGACCAGACAGATCGCTATGCCATCGAATTAAGAGGTATCGATAAGCGGTTCGGCGAAGTGTACGCCAACAAGCTGATCGACCTTAAGGTTCGCAAAGGCAGTATCCACGGCATTGTCGGCGAAAATGGCGCCGGTAAGTCCACCCTGATGAGCATCATTTATGGTTTCTACCATGCCGACAAAGGCGAGATGCTGATCGACGGGAATCCTTTCAAACCCCATGGCTCACAAGATGCGATTGCCGCAGGGGTGGGCATGGTTCACCAGCACTTCATGCTGGTCAATAACTTCACCGTATTGGAAAACGTCATCCTCGGCGCTGAGAACGGCTGGCACCTTCAGCAGAGCGTGGCGTCAGCCGAAAAGCTGCTTGGCGAACTGGCGCGGGATTATGGCCTCGACGTGCCGTTGCACGAAAAGGTCGAAGATCTGCCGGTTGGCTTGCAACAGCGGGTCGAAATTCTCAAAGCGCTCTATCGCGGCGCCCGCATCCTGATCCTCGACGAGCCGACCGGGGTACTGACCCCGCAAGAGGCGGATCACCTGTTCGAGGTGCTGAAAAAGCTGCGGGATCAGGGGGCGACCATCATTCTTATCACCCACAAGCTGCGGGAGATCCTGGCCATTACCGATCAGGTCTCCATCATGCGCCGTGGCGAGATGGTGGCACACGTCGCCACCAAGGATACCGACAAGGAGCAACTGGCCGAACTGATGGTGGGCCGCAAGGTGCGCCTCAAGGTCGACAAGGGGCCAACCCAGCCCGGTGAAGCCAAGCTGAAGATCGAAGGGCTCAGCTATTTCGATGCCAGCAAGGTGGAGCGGGTCAAATCGGTCAGCTTCGAGGTGCGGGCCGGTGAAGTGGTCGGCATCGCAGGGGTCTCCGGCAACGGTCAGTCCGAACTGCTCAGCCTGCTTGGCGGCATTCTCAAGCCGAGCAAGGGCAGCTTCACCATCAGCAGCCGCAGCGGCGTGCACAAAGTGAGCGCTGAGCACCCGGCCGATCCCGAACTGGTGCGCAACTACGGCCTCGGCCATGTGCCGGAAGATCGCCACAAGATGGGGCTGATCAACCGCTTCGAGGCGAAAGAGGCCTTTATTCTCGGTTATCACCGCCGTCCGCAATACAACAAGGGGTGGCTGCAGAACAAGGAGGCGATCCAGCAGGATTGTCAGGCCAAGATGGAGAAGTGGGACGTGCGCCCGCCCCATCCCGATCACAAGACCGCCAACTTCTCCGGTGGCAACCAGCAGAAGCTGGTGATCGCCCGTGAAGTGGAGCAGGACCCGGATGTGCTGTTGATCGGCCAGCCGACCCGCGGGGTCGACATCGGCGCCATCGAGTATATCCACCAGCAGATCATCGCCATGCGCGACAAGGGCAAGGCTGTCTTGTTGGTTTCGGTGGAGCTGGACGAGATCATGAGCCTCGCAGATCGCATTCTGGTCATTGCCGATGGTCGCATCGTCGGCGAGCTGGATGGTGCCAAGGCGGATGAGCGCACCATTGGTCTGATGATGGCGAATATCGTTCCCGATGACGTTGCCAAGGAGGCCCACTGATGAGACAAGTACGTATTCCTGCCTGGGTCTCCGTAGGCGTCTTGTCTGCGGTCAACATCCTGCTGGCCTTCCTGGTGTCGGCCATTCTGTTTTACTACCTCGACATCAACCCGGTCGATGCCGCCAAGATCATGTGGTACGGCGCGTTCGGCACCGGTGAAGGGGTCGGCTTCACCCTCTACTACGCAACCGGCTTTATCTTTACCGGTCTGTCGGTGGCGGTCGCCTTCCACGCCGGTCTGTTCAATATCGGCGGTGAAGGTCAGGCCTATATCGGCGGGCTTGGTGTCGGTCTGGTCTGTCTGATGCTCGGCGATGTGCTGCCGTTTGCCCTGCTGTTGCCGCTCTCCATCATTGCCGGTGGTCTGTTCGGTGCGGCCTGGGCCTTTATTCCGGCCTGGCTGCAAGCCAAGCGCGGCAGCCATATCGTGATCACCACCATCATGTTCAACTTCATCGCCGCCTCGCTGATGGCCTATCTGCTGGTGGAGGTGTTCAAGCCGCCCGGCTCGATGGCGACCGAGAGCAAGGTGTTTGCCGAAGCAAGCTGGCTGCCCAAGATGAGCGGGCTGGCGAACCTGTTCGGGATGGAGATCCCCAACAGCCCGCTCAATATCAGCTTCTTCTGGGCGCTGATCTGTGCGGCGCTGGTGTGGGTCTTTATCTGGCACACCCGCTGGGGTTACGAGATCCGCTCGGTCGGCGCCAGCCAAAGTGCCTCCGCCTACGCCGGTATCTCCTATCCCAAGGTGGTGATCCTGGCCATGGTCATCTCCGGCATGCTGTCGGGCTTCTTTGCCCTCAACGTGCTGCAGGGTGAGCTGCACCAGATCAAGCTCAACTTCGTGGAAGGGTTCGGTTTCACCGGTATCGCGGTGGCGCTGATGGGGCGCAACCATCCGGTCGGCGTCATCATCGCCAGCCTGCTGTTCGGTTTCCTCTATCAGGGGGGCGCCGAGCTCAGCTTCGAGTTCGGTGTCGACCGCAACATCGTGGTGGTGTTGCAGGGTCTGGTGATCCTGTTCTGTGGCGCCCTTGAGCACATGATGCGCCCGCGCATCGAGCAGCTCTATCTGGCATTTGCCAACCGCTCAGCCGCGAAAGCTAAAGGAGTCTGATCATGTTTGAAATTCTGATCCTGATGCTGGATGCGACCATTCGTACCGCGCCGCCCCTCATTCTTGCCGCCATGGCGGGCATGTTTTGCGAGCGCTCCGGGGTGGTCAATATCGCGCTGGAAGGCAAACTGCTGGCGGCGGCGTTCGCCAGTGGTGCGGCGGCGGCGGTCTCCGGTTCTGCCTGGGTAGGTCTGGGTGCCGGGGTGGGTGTCTCCATCCTGTTCGCCCTGATGCACGGTTTTGCCACCATCACCCATCGCGGTGATCAGGTGGTGAGCGGCATGGCCATCAACATTCTGGCGGCCGGTCTGACCGTCACCCTGGGCCGTTACTGGTTCGATCAGGGTGGCCAGACGCCGGCGCTCTCCGGTGATGCCCGTTTCGCCCCCATCGATCTGCCCTATGCCAAGGAGTTGTGGGATGTGCCGGTGATCGGCCAGCTCTACAGCGAGCTGCTGAGCGGCCACTCCCTGCTGGAGTACGTGGCGTTCGCCTGCGTGCCGCTGGCCTGGTGGGTGATGTTCCGTACCCGCTTCGGTCTGCGGCTGCGGGCGGTGGGCGAGGCACCGGCAGCGGTCGATACCGCCGGTATCTCTGTGGTGCGGATGCGCTACACCGCGCTCCTCATCGGCGGCCTGCTGGCCGGTATCGGTGGCACCTATCTGGCGGTGGCCCAGACGGCCCAGTTCATCCCCAACATGAGCGCGGGCAAGGGCTTTATGGCGCTGGCGGCGCTGGTGTTCGGCAAGTGGCGTCCCTGGAATGCCATGGCAGCCTGTCTGCTGTTCGGCTTCCTCGATGCGGTCGCCATCCGGCTGCAAGGGGTCAGCATCGGTGGCTTCGCCATTCCGGTGCAGGCCATCGAGGCACTGCCCTACATCCTGACCGTGTTCCTGCTGGCCGGTTTTATCGGCCGCGCGGTGGCACCCAAGGCACTTGGTACACCTTATGTGAAGGAGCGGGAGTAGCGCCTTTTATTGCGATATTCCCGATCACACAGATAACAGCAGGCCCACTTCGGTGGGCCTGTTTTTTATGGTTTGAGTGGCTGATTACAGCAGGAACAGGGTCGCCAGCCCGAGGAAGATAAAGAAGCCGCCTGTGTCGGTGATGGCGGTGATCATCACGCTGGCCCCCACAGCCGGGTCGCGGCCGAGGCGGGTCATGGTCATGGGGATGATGACTCCCATCAGGGCGGCCACCAGCAGGTTGAGCATCATGGCCAGGGTCATCACGGCACCGAGCGCCGCATCCTGATAGAGCAGATAGGTGGCGATGCCCATGGTGCCGCCCCACACCAGCCCGTTGATAAAAGCGACGCCGAGTTCCCGCAGCAGCAGGAAGGAGAGGTTGCCCGCCTGAATGTGCTGCAGCGCCAGCGCCCGCACTATCATGGTGATGGTCTGGTTGCCGGTGTTGCCGCCGATCCCGGCGACGATGGGCATCAGCGCCGCCAGCGCCACCAGTTGGGAGATGGTGTGCTCGAACAGGCCGATCACCCGCGAGGCGACAAAGGCGGTGCAGAGGTTGATGGCAAGCCAGGCCCAGCGGGTCTTGACCGCCTTGGAGACCGGGGCGAACACGTCTTCATCCTCGCTGATACCCCCCATCCGGCGCAGGTCGGTGTCACTCTCCTCATAGACCAGATCCACCACCTCTTCGACGGTGAGGCGGCCCATCAGCTTGCCCTTGCCATCCACCACGGCGGCGGAGAGCAGGTCATCCCGCTCGAAGGTGCGGGCGGCCGCTTCGTCGTTATCCTCCGGATCGAAGGTGACCGGATCACGCTCCATCACGTCGCTCACCAGGGTGGCGGGCTTGTGCAGCAGCACAGTGGTGAGGGCCAGCTCCCCCAGCAGGTGGTTGCGCCGATCGATGACGAACAGCTTGTCGGTGTTGGCGGGGATCTTGCCGCGTAGCCGCAGATAGCGCTGCACAGTGGCGAGCGTCACCTCGGGGCGGATGGTGATGATCTCGAAGTCCATCATGGCGCCGACGGTGTGCTTGCCGTAGCGGATCACCTCCCGCACCCGATCCCGGTCGGCGGGGGCCATATAGGTGAGCAGCCGCCCCATCAGGTTGCGGGGCAGGTACTGGCCCAGATAGATCTGGTCATCGATATCCAGAGAGCGCAGGGCGTGCAGCAGCTCCTTGTCGCTCATCCCGCTGATAAGGCTGTCCCACACCGTCTCCGACGCTTCAACCAGGATCTGGCCGCGCTTCTCCTCCTCCACCAGCGCCCACAGGGCATGACGCTCATCGGGCGGCAGCGACTCCAGCGCATCGGCGACGTCGGCGGCGGGCAACCCGTTGACCAGCGAGGTGAGTTCGCTGGTCTGATCGCGTTGCTCGGCATCCTGCACCACCTGCGGATCGAGCAGGCTGTCGGTGAGGGCGTCATCGCGTAGCAGCAGGGTGAGAATGCGGGATCTGTCATCCGCGCGCTGCCGGGCGCTGTTCTTGATGGGAAGAGACATGGGATGAATTCCTGAGATGGTAGCCAAGGGCTCAATGCCCATAGGATACCAGACTTAAAACAACAGGTTATGACCGTGATGGGAGAAGAGGGAGGTAAAGGTGAGGCCACCTGCTGGTGGCCTCATGATCGTTTGCCGAGGATCCCTCAGGCGAGGGCTCGCTGAGCCTGTGGTGCCTCGCCAAACCAGGCGAGCCGGTCGGCCAGGGTTACCACAGAACCCACCATGATCAGGGCCGGGCTTTCGACCCCCACCGCCAGCGCGGGTAGCTCATCGAGAGTGCCACGAATGACCCGCTGGCAGGGCTGGGTGCCGCGCTCGATCAGCGCCACCGGGGTGTTGCTCGCTTTGCCGTGGGCCAGCAGCTGCTCGCGGATGGTGGCGCAGGATGAGAGCCCCATGTAGAACACCAGGGTCTGCTTGTCCTTGGCGAGCAGCGGCCAGTCGAGATCCCGGGCGCCCCCCTTGCCGTGGGCGGTGACGAAGCGTACGCTCTGGGCGTGATCGCGGTGGGTGAGCGGAATACCGGCGTAGGCGGCGCAGCCGCTGGCCGCAGTGATCCCCGGCACCACCTGAAAGCCAATCCCAGTACCAACGAGCGTCTCCAGCTCCTCGCCGCCACGGCCGAAGATAAAGGGGTCACCCCCCTTCAGCCGCACCACCCGCTGGCCCTTTTTCGCCTCCTCCAGCAAGAGCTGGTTGATCCCCTCCTGCGGCACGCAGTGGTTGCCCGCCTGCTTGCCGACGAAGATGCGCTTGGCATCCCGGCGCACCAGCGCCATCACTTCGTCAGAGACCAGTCGGTCGTAAACCACCACGTCCGCCTGCTGCATCTGGCGCAGGGCGTGTAGGGTGAGCAGGCCCGGATCGCCGGGGCCAGCCCCCACCAGCACCACTTCGCCTCCGGTCTGGCTTTCATCGGCAAACAGGTTGTCGGCCAGCTGGTGGGCGCTGGCGCTATCGCCCCGCGCCAGCGCCTGCCCGAGGCGATCGGCCCCGAGCAGCCGCTCCCAGAAGCGGCGCCGCTCTCCCATGCTGGCGAAGCGGGCCTTGACCCGCTCCCGCAGGCTGCCGGCGAAGGCCGCCACGGCCCCCAGATGCTGCGGCAGCAGGGCTTCCAGTTTTTCCCGCAGCAAACGGGCCAGCACAGGCGCCTTGCCTCCGGAGGAGATGGCCACCATCAGCGGCGAGCGATCGATGATCGACGGCATGATGAAGCTGGAGCGTTTCGGGTCATCCACCACGTTGGCAAAGATCCGCGCCTGATTGGCGCTCTGGTAGACCAGCGCATTCACCTCGCGCCGATCGGTGGCGGCCACCACCAGCCACTTGCCCGCCAGTTGCTGCGGTGCAAATTCACCGGCCAGCCACTCGATGCTCCCGTTGGCAGCCAGTTCCGCCAGCTCGGGGTCGAGCTCGGGCGCCACGACGGTGAGGCGAGCACCGGCATCCAGCAGCAGGCGCGCCTTGCGCTCTGCTACCTCGCCGCCGCCGACCAGCAGTACGGGTTTGTTGTCGAGTCGGCAAAAGATGGGCAAGTAGTCCATGGGGCCTCCTGATCAGGCGGTTCGGGTCTGGTTGGCGGTGCTGGTGGTTTCGCTCACCGCGACCGGGCGCTCAGCCTTGGGGGTGGCATACCAGTAGCCGAGGCCCATAAAGAGGGCGCCGGAGACGGTGTTGCCGAGGGTCACCCACAGCAGGTTGTGGCCGATGCCGCTCAGGGTGTAGGCCTCCGAGTGGGCGCCAAACCAGGAGAGGGCGAACAGGGTCATGTTGGCGATGGAGTGTTCGTAGCCGGAGGCGATAAAGGCCAGCAGACACCACCAGATGGCGATGAAGCGGGCAGCCCCTTCGGTGCGCAGCGCCATCCAGATGGCGAGGCAGACCAGCCAGTTGCAGAGGATCCCCTTCATAAACAGGGTCAGCGCCGGTGCCTGGGTTTTGGCCAGCGCCACCTTGTGGGCCAGACTGCCTGCGTCCGGCAGCAGGCTGCCGCCGTAGGAGTAGATCAGCGCCACCACGATGGAGCCAATCAGATTGCCGGCCCAGGTTTGCGGCAGGATGCGCAGCAGGTCGGCCATGGTGATCTTGCCGGTTTTCACCCCGAAGGTGAGGAACATGGTGTGGCCGGTGAACAGCTCGGAGCCGGCGATGATCACCAGGGTCAGGGCGATGCCGAAGGTGGCTCCCATCACCAGCGGCCGGATGGCGGGATCCACCAGATTGCCGAGGGTGAAGATGAGGATGATGCCGAGGCCCACATAGGCCCCCGCCATGGCGGAGCTGAGCCAGAAGCCGAGCTTGTCGCTGCGCTCGAAGCAGTTGATGCGGGCCGCGTTGGCGGCGCATTTGTTGATGGTTTCCGTGTACATCTTGTGAGTCCTTGAAAGGGCTGCCCTCAGGCAGCCCGAAAGAGAGTGAAATCGGCTTTAGACGGCGACCCAGACCTGCTGGTCGCGCACTTCAACGGGATAGCTCTGCACCGACATGGCTGGGTTGTCGAAACAGTGGCCATCGCTCAGGCGAAAGCGCTGCTTCTTGAGCGGGCTGGCCACCCAGAGTTCGCCGTCGTGTTCGCAGATCAGGCCCCGCGACAGCACGTTGGCGGCGAAGAAGGGATCCCGGTTGTCGATGGCGAACACCTCGGCCGCCGCGCTCGGGCGGAACAGGGCGATCTGACGACCCTCAATCAGAGCGCAGACGCCGGTTCCCGGCAGGATGTCGTTGAGTTGGCAGGCAAGTTTCATCATTTGGTTTCCACCTCGATCTGGTAGACGGGGATGCGCTCGGCCGGAGTGGCGGGTCTGTGCTGGTCGCGCTCGCTGACGAACTGAACGTCCGGGTCGCGCTTGTCGCTGTTGATGAAGTGGCTGAAGCGCTTGAGCGCCTCCTCTTCATTAAGGGTGCGCGACCATTCGCACTCGTAGCTGTCGATGAGGGTCTGGATATCGCGCTCGAGCGTGTCGGCCAGTCCCAGCTTGTCGTCGACGATTACCTCACGCAGGTAGTCGACGCCCCCTTCCAGATTGCCGAGCCAGACCGAGGTGCGCTGCAGTTTGTCGGCGCTGGTGACGTAGAACATCATAAAGCGGTCGATCAGCTTGATGAGGGTCTCGCGGTCGAGGTCTGAAGCCAGCAGATCGGCGTGGCGCGGTTTCATGCCGCCGTTGCCGCCCACATAGAGGTTCCAACCCGCATCGGTGGCGATGATACCGACATCCTTACCTTGGGCTTCCGCACATTCACGGGTACAGCCGGAGACGCCGAACTTCATCTTGTGGGGGGTGCGAATGCCCTTGTAGCGGTTCTCGAGGAAGACCCCGAGGCCGACGCTGTCCTGTACGCCGAAGCGGCACCAGGTGCTGCCGACACAGGTCTTGGCCATGCGCAGCGCCTTGGCGTAGGCCTGACCGGTCTCGAAACCGGCCGCCAGCAGCTTGCGCCAGATGGCGGGCAGATCATCCTTCTGGGCCCCGAACAGGCCGATGCGCTGGGCGCCGGTGATCTTGGTGTAGAGCTGGTAGTCGCGGGCCACTTCGGCCACCGCCAGCAGCCCCTCCGGAGTCACTTCGCCACCGGCCATGCGCGGGATGACGGAGTAGCTGCCGTCCTTCTGCATGTTGCCGAGGAAGATGTCGTTGGTGTCCTGCAGCGGGATGTTGCGCGGGCTCAGCACATGCTCGTTCCAGCAGGAGGCGAGGATGGAACCTACGGTCGGTTTGCACACCTCGCAGCCATAGCCTTGGCCATGTTTGGCCAGCAGTTCGTCGAAGCTCTTGATCCCCTCCACCTTGACCAGATGGAACAGCTCCTGACGGGAGTGTTGGAAGTGGGCGCAGAGGTGGTTGTTGACCTCGATGCCCTGCTTCACCAGCTCGGCGTTGAGCACCTGACTGATGAGCGGCACGCAGCCGCCGCAGCCGGTACCGGCCTTGGTGTGCTGCTTGATGGCGGCCAGCGTGGTGTGACCCTCGGCCACCGCCTGGGCGATGTCGCCCTTGGAGACGTCGAAGCAGGAGCAGATCTGGGCGCTCTCCGGCAGGGCATCCACCCCCAGCGTCGGCTTGGCACCGGCGTAGGCGGGCAGGATCAGGGTATCCGGGTGGCTCGGCAGCGGCAGGGCGTTGAGCATCATCTGCAGCAGGTTGCCGTAATCTTCCACATCACCCACCAGCACGGCGCCGAGCAGGCGGCTGTTGTCTTCGCTCACCACGATCTTCTTGTAGACGCCGGCCTGATCGTCCTGAAACACATAGCTGTGGCTGCCCGGGGTGCGACCATGGGCATCGCCGATGGAGCCGACGGAGACGCCGAGCAGCTTGAGCTTGGCGCTCATGTCTGCCCCCTCGAAACAGCTGTCGCCGCCGAGCAGATGGTCGACGGTGATCTGGGCCATCTTGTAGCCCGGCGCTACCAGTCCGAAGAAGCGCCCCTGCCAGGCGGCGCACTCGCCGATGGCGTAGATGTCGGGGTCGGAGGTGAGGCAGTGATCGTCGATGACGATGCCGCCGCGCTCGGCGATGGCGAGATCACCGTAACGGCCCAACGTATCTTGCGGACGAATGCCGGTGGAGAAGACCACCACGTCCACTTCCAGCTGGCTGCCGTCGGCGAAGGCGAGGCGGTGTTTCGCCTGTTCACCGCCATGCATCAGGATCTCGCTGGTGCTCTTGCTGGTGTGTACCTGCACCCCCATGGATTCAATCTTGCGGCGCAGCAGCTGGCCACCCTGACCGTCGAGCTGCTCGGCCATCAGCACAGGAGCAAACTCCACCACGTGGGTCTCGAGACCCAGTGCCTTGAGGGCGCCGGCGGCTTCCAGGCCAAGCAGGCCGCCCCCGATCACCACCCCGCTCTTGCCACTCCTGGCGGCGCTGCGGATGGCTTTCAGATCCTCGATGGTGCGATAGACGAAGCACTCGTGGTGCTGACTGCCCGCAATGGAGGGCACCCAGGGGTAGGAACCGGTGGCCAGCACCAGCTTGTCGTACCCGACCACAGTGCCCTTGTTGGAGTGCACTTCGCGGTTGGCCCTGTCGATTGTTTTCACCGCTTCGCCGAGCAGCAGGCGGATGCCGTGCTTGTCGTAGAAGCCGGGTTTGACGAGGGAGAGATCTTCGCTGGTGTGATGGGAGAAGTAGGAGGAGAGATGGACGCGATCGTAGGCGGGACGGGGTTCTGCACCGAAGACGGTGATCTCGTAGCGGCCCGGCTCGGCCCGCTCGATCAGCTCTTCGATGAAGCGGTGCCCCACCATGCCGTTACCCACAACGACCAGTCTGACTTTGCTCATGATTGCCTCTAGTTTGGAGTAATAAAACATCATTCTGGGGCTAGGCTACCCAGTCAGTCGGGGCGGGCAATTGATGCAAATCAAGTGTCTATTTATATATCTCGTCAGGGGTAATTTAATAAAATTCAAAGATATACAAAAATAGGTATACCAGTTGAGTGTTTTGGTGCTGGGTGCGAGTGGGACATAGAGAGAAGGGGGCTGGGGCTTAAAATGCAAAACGCCCCCATTTCTGGAGGCGTTTTTTTACAAACAGAACTGCGCTTACAGAATAAAGCGGCTCAGATCCTCATCCTCGACAAGCGCACCGAGGTGGGCGTTGACGTAGTCGGTGTCGATGACAAAGGTCTCGCCGGACTTCTCGGAGGCGTCATAGGAGATATCTTCCATCAGGCGCTCCATCACGGTGTGCAGACGACGGGCACCGATGTTCTCGGTACGCTCGTTAACCTGCCAGGCCGCTTCGGCCAGACGGCGGATGCCATCCTTGGTGAACTCGATGTTGACCCCTTCGGTGGCCATCAGCGCCTTGTACTGATCGGTCAGGGAGGCGTTCGGTTCGGTCAGGATACGCTCGAAGTCATCTGTGGTCAGGGCGGTCAGCTCGACCCGGATCGGCAGACGGCCCTGCAGCTCGGGGATCAGATCTGACGGCTTGGCGATCTGGAAGGCGCCGGAGGCGACAAACAGGATATGGTCGGTCTTGACCATGCCGTGCTTGGTGTTGACGGTGCAGCCCTCGACCAGCGGCAGCAGGTCGCGTTGTACCCCTTCGCGGGAGACATCTGGACCCGAGCTCTCGCCGCGCTTGCAGATCTTGTCGATCTCGTCGAGGAAGACGATGCCGTTGTTCTCAACCGCTGCGATCGCTTTCTGCTTCAGCTCTTCCGGATTGACCAGACGGGCCGCTTCCTCTTCGATCAGCGCCTTCATGGCCTCTTTGACCTTGATCTTGCGCTTCTTCTTCTGGTTCTGGCCCAGGTTCTGGAACAGCCCCTGCAGTTGGTTGGCCATCTCTTCCATGCCCGGCGGGGTCATGATTTCGACGCCCATCGGGGAGGCGGAGAGTTCCAGCTCGATCTCTTTGTCATCCAGCTGACCTTCCCGCAGTTTCTTGCGGAAGATCTGGCGGGTGTTGGAGTTGTCGGCTTTCTCTTCCTCACCCCAGGTGTTGCGCGGGTTGGGCAGCAGGGCGTCGAGGATGCGCTCTTCGGCGGCTTCCTCGGCGCGATATTTCATCTTCTCCATCTCGGTTTCGCGCACCAGCTTGATGGCGGCATCGGTCAGATCGCGGATGATACTGTCCACTTCCTTGCCGACATAGCCCACTTCGGTGAACTTGGTCGCTTCCACCTTGATGAAGGGGGCGTTGGCCAGCTTGGCCAGACGACGGGCAATCTCGGTCTTGCCGACACCGGTCGGGCCGATCATCAGGATGTTTTTCGGGGTCACTTCATGGCGCATCTCTTCGTTGAGCTGCATCCGGCGCCAGCGGTTGCGCAGGGCAACGGCAACGGCGCGCTTGGCATCGGCCTGACCAATGATGTGTCTGTCCAGCTCGTGGACGATTTCTCTCGGGGTCATCTCGGACATGATGGTGTTCCTGTATCCGGGGCGGGCAGTGCCCACCCCTTGGGAAATTGGGTTGGCTGGCGGCCTTATTTGGCTACGTAGTCCAGCACTTCGATGGTGTGGTTGCCGTTGGTGAAGACACAGATGTCGCCCGCAATCTTGAGGGACTTCTCGACAATGGTCCTGGCATCCAGCTCGGTGTTTTCCAGCAGCGCGATGGCGGCGGACTGGGCGAAGTTGCCGCCGCTGCCGATGGCGATGAGATCGTGCTCCGGCTGCACCACGTCACCGTTGCCGGTGATGATGAAGGATTTGTGTTCGTCGGCCACGGCCAGCAGCGCTTCGAGGCGGCGCAGGGCGCGATCGGTGCGCCAATCTTTGGCCAGCGCCACGGCGGCGCGCTCCAGATTACCCTGATGGGCCTGCAGTTTTGCTTCGAAACGCTCGAGCAGGGTGAAGGCGTCGGCGGTACCGCCAGCGAAACCGGCCAGCACCT
Organism: Aeromonas sp. R10-2; assembly: GCF_040908445.1. Lineage (NCBI taxonomy): Bacteria > Pseudomonadati > Pseudomonadota > Gammaproteobacteria > Aeromonadales > Aeromonadaceae > Aeromonas > Aeromonas sp. R10-2. The sequence goes on from NZ_JBFODS010000033.1 coordinate 15,957, forward strand.
TGCCGTTATAGAGACGATGAACCTTGCGGGCGTTGCCCTTCATGACGGTGTTGCCAAGAGAAACCTGGCCATCGCCACCGATGACGACCTGACCGTTGCGGCGAACTGAAACTATGGTAGTCACTTTACTTACCTCGCTTGAGCCGAATGACGGCCTGACTGTGCATGGCAAGAAAGATGGGGATGGCAAACGGGCTTTTCAACCCTGCTTTTGGTCGGGATAAACGGGGTAGCAATTAGGGTGGGTGCGAGTGACACCAAAAGAACAGGGCCGGGTGTTGCCACCCGGCCCTGCGTCATCGGTAAGCGGATTACCCTTTCTTGGGAATGCAGCCGCTGATGCCGGAGCTCTGCAGCTTGCTGTTGGCCGCGTCGGCGGCCGCCTTGCCGTTGAAGGGGCCCACCATCACCTTGTAGACGGTGCCGTTGGCGCCATTGATCACCTGCAGGCTGGAAGAGAGGCCGGCGGTGAAGGCGATACGCGCCTTGAGCGACTCTGCGGAATCCTGCGAGCGCAGGGCGGCGCACTGCATCATGTAGCGACCGCTGTCGGCGGCTGCGGTCTGGGCTGGCGGGGTGGCCGCTTTGGCCTTGGCCTTGGCCGCTTCGGCGCGCTCCCGTTCCAGCTCGGCACGGATCTCCCGCTCCATCCGTTCCCGTTCTGCCTTGCGGTCGATCACCTGCTCTTGTGCGCTGGCAACCGGTGCACCCGAGGTGGAAGGGGTGGTCGCCGGATTGGGCTGATAGGGCTTGGGCTGGCCGATGGGTGTTCCCGGTTGGGGAATGTCGGTCGGCACCGGTTGTGGCAGTTTCTCCGGTTGCATGGTCATGGTATCTGCCGGTGGTGGCGGCAGCACACCTGGCTGGGTCGGCGGCTCTATGATATCGACCTGCTTGTTCTCAAGTCGTTCGATGTAGCTCCACTTCTCCTGAGGCAGCCCGTTATTCTGCGCTTTTGGCTTGTTGGCCTTTACCTGCTCCTCGATGGTGGGGGCGTCGTTGCCCTTGCCATTGATCATGTAAAGGAAGCCACCAAAGCCTGCCAGCAGTGCCACGACCAGCAGCACTGGAATAACAGGAAAGCGGCGAGGGGCCGCTTTCTTGGTATTGCGGCCACCCGCCCGACGTCGCGGGCGGCTGCCGACATAATCCCGGGTTGCCATCTATTACATGCGCTCCAGGGTATGGATGCCCAGTACGCCGAGGCCCAGTTTCAGCACCTTGGCGGTGGCGGCGCACAGCAGCAGACGGCTCTGACGGGTCGCCTCGTCCACGCCATCCTTGTTGATCGGGCAGGCTTCATAGAAGGTCATGAAGTTGCCTGACAACTCGTACAGGTAGGTACAGAGCAGGTGTGGCATGCCTTTGTCGGCCACGCCGTTGACCGCGTCGGAGAACTGGATCAGCTTCTGGGCCAGCACCTCTTCGGCCTCTTCGTTCAGGGTCACGTTGCCGGTCAGCGTCTCGGCATCGATGTTGGCCTTGCGGAAGATGGACTGGATACGGGTGTAGGCGTACTGCAGGTAAGGGGCGGTGTTGCCTTCAAAGGAGAGCATCAGATCCCAGTCGAAGATGTAGTCGGTGGTACGGTTCTTGGAGAGATCCGCATACTTGACCGCGCCCATGGCGATGGCGTTGACCACATTGGCCTTCTCTTCGGCAGAGAGGTCGCTGTTGCGGCTCTCCAGCAGGGCGGCGGCGCGCTCTTCGGCCTCGTTCAGCAGGTCAACCAGCTTGACGGTGCCACCGGAACGGGTCTTGTAGGGACGACCATCCTTGCCCAGCATCATGCCGAAAGCGTGGTGCTCGAGCGGTACGGATTCCGGCACATAGCCCGCCTTGCGGGTGATGGTCCAGGCCTGCATCAGGTGCTGGTGCTGACGGGAGTCGATGAAGTACATGACACGGTCGGCACCCAGGGTTTCATAACGGTATTTGGCACAGGCGATGTCGGTGGTGGTGTAGAGGAAACCGCCATCGCTCTTCTGGATGATGACGCCCATGGCCTCGCCATCCTTGTTCTTGAACTCGTCCAGGAAGACAACGGTGGCGCCTTCGCTCTCGACCGCCAGCCCCTTGGCTTTCAGGTCGGCAACGATCTCCGGCAGCATGTCGTTGTACATGGACTCGCCCATGATGTCCTTGTTGGTCAGGGAGACATTCAGGCGGTCGTAGTTGATCTGGTTCTGTTCCATGGTCATGTCGACCAGCTTCTTCCACATGGTACGGCAGTACTCGTCGCCACCCTGCAGCTTGACCACGTAGTTACGGGCGCGCTCGGCGAAGGCTTCGTCTTCGTCGTAGCAACGCTTGGCCTGGGTGTAGAAGGCTTCCAGATCCTTGAGCGCCATGTCGCTGGCGTGCTCGTTGGACATCTTTTCCAGATAGGCGATCAGCATGCCGAACTGGGTGCCCCAGTCACCGATGTGGTTGGCGCGGATCACTTTGTGGCCGAGGAATTCCAGTGCGCGAGCGGCCACGTCACCGAGTACGGTGGAGCGGATGTGGTGCACTGCCATCTCTTTGGCTACGTTGGGGGCGGAGTAGTCCACCACCACGGTTTGTGGCGCGGGCAACCGTACATTGGCGTTGGCAGAGGTCACCATGGCCTCGACCTGACCGGCCAGCCAGCGCTGGTCAAAGAAGAAGTTGATGAAGCCGGGACCGGCGATCTCGACCTTGGCGATCAGGTCGGAGGCAGGCAGATGCTCGATGATGGCAGCCGCCAGCTCACGGGGATTCTTGCGGGCCGGTTTGGCCAGCAGCATGGCCAGGTTGGTAGCCAGGTCGCCGTGAGCTTTTTCCTTGCATCGGTCTACTTGCACGCGGGCTTCCAGGTCCGCCGGCAGGACGCCTGCTGACTTGAGATTGGCTACCGTTTGTTCAAGTAGATGATGAATATGCTCTTTCATAACTGACCACCAAGGTTGCGCGTCGAAAAATGACTGATATATAAGGGCGTGAATTTTACCCGCATCGGCCCGAGAAAACTATAGGGATGACCCGCCGCTCGCTGTCGGGCGGATATTTCACTGCGTTTGGCGCCATATTCCAGAATATTGGGCGGAAATTACGGTGCTTATCCATTTCTACTGCATATCGAAGCGGCTTGTCCAGGCTATTTTCCCCTGATTGTTAAGGGTTTTTCCTTTCCGCTGACGGGAATGATCTCCTCCCTCTGGCCCGGCGTATCAACAGAGGTTCCCAACCGAGGAGTTTGCGATGCGACTGGCGCTGTTTCCCCTATCTGCCCACCTGCTGCCCGGCGGCGTCATGCCGTTGAGGATCTTCGAACCGAGATACCAGCGGATGATCGCAGAGGCGGGGGAGTCCGGCTTTGCCCTCTGCATGGTGGATCCGCGCCAGCCCGACGCCCTGCGCAACATGCTGCCCATCGCCACCCGGGTCACCATCATCGATTTCGACCGGCTGCCGGACGGCATGCTGGGGATCACGGTGCAGGGGATGGAGCGTGTGCAGATAGAGGATCTGTGGCAGGAGCAGGATGGCCTGCGTATCGGCGAGGTGACGCCGCTGACGGCCTGGCCGCCCCGCCGGCTCCATCCCGATCAGCAACCGCTGGTCGAGGCGTTGCGGGAGGTGTTTGCCGACTATCCCGACTATGCCGCCCTCTATCCCGCCCCCCGCTGGGATGATGGCAACTGGGTGGCCCAGCGCTGGCTGGAGGTGCTGCCGATCCCCCCCGAACAGAAGCAGCTGCTGCTGGCCGCTGCCGACAATCAGCCCGCCATCGCCCTGCTCAAGGGGGTGCTGGTGGCCAGCCACTGATTTTTTCTGACCTGCTGATCCGCCAGCGCCGCAGCGCCGTACAAGTCATCACCACAGCATGTTCGACAGCACACCAAAGGGATGGCGCAATGGCATATACTGGCCAACCACACTCGACCATACGCAGGACCTCGCCCGTGATGGATAACCCGGATGGCGACCTCAAATCTCTGCTGATCAGGGTGGCAGAGCAGGCCGACAAGGCTGCTTTTGCCCGCCTGTTCCAACACTTTGCGCCGCGTATTCGCAGCTACGGCCTGCGCCACCTCGGCAGCGAAGCCAACGCCATGGAGCTGGTGCAGGAGACCATGCTGCTGGTGTGGCAGAAGGCGCGTCTCTACCACCCCGAGAAGGGGGCGCCGACCACCTGGATCTACACCGTGATGCGCAACCAGTGCTTTGACATGCTGCGCCGTCGTCGCGCCAGCAAGGAGGATCTCTGTGCCGAGGAGCTGTGGCCGGTGCTGGAGTTTCAGGCCGAAGAGGAGCACCTGAGCGGGGGCGAGGATGCCGTGCTGACCCGTCAGATGGCCCACTACCTGGGCACCCTGCCGGAGCCGCAACAGCAGGTGGTGCGCGGCATCTATCTGCAGGAGTTCTCCCAGCAGGAGCTGGCGGAGAGACTCGGCGTGCCGCTCGGTACCATCAAGTCCCGCCTCAGACTGGCGTTACAGAAACTGAAAGAGCAAGTGGAGCAAGGCCATGATTAAAGCCCATCCGACCGACCCTATGCTGCGCGCCTTCGCCGCCGACGAGCTGCCTCTGCCGCTGGCGGTGGGGCTCTCCGCCCACTGTGAACTCTGCCCCGATTGTGCTGCCCGACTGAAGACATTCGAAGATGAGCTGGCGCAGCAATATCTTGCCTCGCCAGCAGAGCCCGAGCTGGCCTCACGCGATGAAGTGGGACTGGACGCCGGATTCGACGCCATGCTGGCGGATATTCTGGCCCAGCCGCTGGCAGAGCCCCTCTCCGAGCCAGCACACGACCAGCCCCGAACGCAGCACGGCGAGCTTGAGGTGGCCGGTCACGCCTACCGTTTGCCACGGGTGCTGGCCCGTTATCGTTCGCCCAAGTGGCGCCATATCGGGGCTATTCGTCAGCAGAGTCTGCCGCTGGACGAGATGGGGGCGCGCGCCAGTTTGCTCCATATCGAAGCGGGCGGTCGCATCCCCGAGCACACCCATCAGGGCTATGAGCTGACCCTGCTGCTGGCTGGCAACATTCAGGATGGCGATACCCTTTACAAGGCGGGGGATTTCATCTGGCGCGATGCCAGCCACTCCCACAGCCCGCATACGCCAGATGGCTGCCTCTGCTACACGGTGCAGGATGCGCCGGTGCAGTTCACCAAGGGGTTGTCGCGGCTGCTGAATGGCATCAGCCAGCACCTCTACTGAGCACCATGACGCCATAGAAAAAGGGACCAAGTTGGTCCCTTTTGTCATTTCATTGCAGGCTGCCGATCAGGCGACAAACACCAGATAGACGGCGAATGCCACGATAAAGCGGTAGATGGCGAACGGGATAAAGTCGATGCGGCGGATCAATGTCAGGAAGGTCTTGATCGCAAACATCGCTACCACGAAGGCGGTGATAAAGCCCACTGCAAACATCGGGAAGTCGGCCATCGAGAGGAAATCGCGGCTCTTGTAGAGATCCAGCCCACTGGCCGCAACCATCATGGGCACAGCCATGATGAAGGAGAACTCGGCGGCGGCGTGACGGCTGATCCCCATCAGCATGCCACCACTGATGGTGGCGCCGGAGCGGGAGAAGCCGGGCCACAGGGCCAGACACTGGAACAGACCGATGCCGAACGCCTGCTTGTAGCTGATGTCATCCAGGGTTTCGGCTGTGACGGCTGGGCGGAACTTCTCGGCGATGATCAGCAGGATGCCCCCCGCGACCAGTGCGTACATTACGGTCTGTGGACCAAACAAGTTGGCCTTGATCCAGCTGTGGATGGCCAGACCGACCACGATGGCGGGCAGCATGCCGAGGATGACGTGGATCAGCGACAGGGTGGCATGATCCTGAGAGGGCTTCTGGCCAAAGTGGATGCCAATCAGGCCAAACAGGCGGCGCCAGAAGACGGCGACGACGGCGAGGATGGAGCCCAGCTGGATCACCACTTCGAAGGTGGCAGCCTTGGGCCCTTCAAAGCCCAGCAGATGGCCGACGATAATCATGTGGCCGGTGGAGGAGACGGGGAGGAACTCGGTCAGCCCCTCGACGACGCCCAGAATAAAGGCGACCAGCAGGCTATAGGTGTCAGTCATCGAACAAACAATCCTTAACTTCGTTGATGTAAAAACGCCCCGGGAGGGTCTCGGGGCGGCTTATCTTGCTCGATAGTGACTGCTGAGGCTATGTAAAAATCATGAAACCTTTAAGTCAGTCGCGGATAAAACGGTAGCGGGTCTGGTGGTGATAACGCCCGCCCGGCAGCAGCCAGGGGTTGCCCAGCTCGGGGCGATTGGGGCTGTCCGGTAGCTGTTGCGCCTCAAGACAGAAGCCGTCGTGATCCCGGTGCGACTGGCCGCTGCGGTTCGGGGTATTGGCCAGCCAGTTTCCGGTGTAGAACTGTAGCGAGGGCTGGTTGGTATAGACCTCCATCGCCAACTGCTTGTCGCCAGAGACTATCCGAGCGGCCCATTCTGATGTCGGGCCGTTGAGCACAAAGGCGTGATCGTACCCCTTGGCCTGTTGCTGCTGGGGATGGTTCAGCCAATCCTGGCCAATCAGGCGCTCGCGGCGCAGATCGAATGGCCCCTCCACCGGAGTGATGGTGATCGGCAAACCGTTCGGGTCGGTCGGCAGGAAGTGGTCGGCATTGATGCTGATGAGGTGGTCACGGATATCGCCGCCATCGGTTTGCCCATCGAGATTGAAGTAGGCGTGGCTGGTAAGGCTGACCGGGGTCGCTGCATCTGTGCTGGCCACAAAATCGACCACCAGATCGCTCTGCTCCAGCCGGTACTCCAGGGTGACCCGCAGATTGCCGGGAAAGCCCTGATCTCCCGCCCGGGAGAGCAACGCCAGCTTGACCCGATCCGCCTCCAGCTCCTTGATTTGCCAGCGCTGGTGATGAAAGCCTGCCTGCCCGCCGTGCAGACAGTTGGGTGCCTGATTGGCATTCAGCGGCCAGCGCTGTCCATCACGCACCAGCTCGGCACCGCCGATGCGGTTGGCAAAGCGTCCTGCTACCGCGCCCAGCCACACCTGCTGGGTGGGATAGGCGTCGTCGGCACAGCCCAGCAGCACTTCACGCCGTTTGCCCGCCACCGGCAGGGTGAGGGAAGTGAGGGTGGCGCCGAAGTCGAGGCCGCGCAGCCGCAGCCCCTCTTCATTTTCCAGTTCGAACGGGGTCATGGCGCTGCTCATAGCTTGCCTGCACCGGCGCTGGCAGAGCAGACGTAGCAGTCGGCCTTGAGGCCCGAGATGGCCGGATACTCCGCCTCGACGGCGGCAATCACCTCGGCCACCTTCTCGGGGCGCAGCAGGGCGACCACGCAGCCGCCGAAGCCGCCACCGGTCATCCGCACGCCACCATCTGTGCCGATCCTAGCCTTGATGATCTCCACCAGACCGTCGATGGCGGGCACTGTGATCTCGAAGTCATCGCGCATGGCGGCGTGCGACTGGGCCATCAGCTCGCCGAGACGGGTCAGATCGTGGCTCGCCAGCGCATCGGCGGCCGCCAGAGTGCGGGCATTTTCCCCAACGATGTGGCGGGCACGACGATAGCAAGCATCATCCAGCCCGGCCTTGCGCGCTTCCAGTCCGGCCAGATCGAGGTCGCGCAGCGCCTTGACCCCGTAGTGACGGGCGGCCGCTTCGCACTGCTGGCGACGGGTGTTGTATTCGCTGTCCACCAGACCGCGGCGCACATTGGAGTTGACGATCAGCACCGCCAGATCGGTGGGCATGGGGATGAGGCGGGTCTCCAGCGAGCGGCAGTCGAGCAGCAGGGCATGATCGGTTTTGCCGCTGGCGGAGATCATCTGATCCATGATGCCGCAGTTGCAGCCGACGAACTTGTTCTCCGCCTGCTGGCCGTTGAGGGCGATCTCGGCCTGGCTGATGTCGAGCCCCAGCGCCTCTTTGAAGGCCTGACCAATGGCTACTTCCAGCGAGGCAGAGGAGGAGAGCCCCGCCCCCTGCGGCACGTTGCCGGAGACCACCAGATCGAGGCCGCGCAGGGCATAACCGCGCTCCTGCAGATACTTCACCACGCCGCGGATGTAGTCGCTCCAGCGTTGGTCGGCGTGGTGCTCGATGGGCTGATCGAGGTCGAACAGGTCACGCTGGTTGTCGTAGTCGGCGGCGATCACCTGTACTTGCCGGTCATCGCGCAGACCGATGGCGACGCAGGTCTCGTAGTCGATGGCGCAGGGCAGCACGAAGCCGTCGTTGTAGTCGGTATGTTCACCGATGAGGTTGACGCGGCCGGGGGCGCGCACCAGCAGATCGGGCGCTTTGGCAAATTGCTCGGCAAAAACGGTGCTGACGCGTTGGCTGGGGGTCATAGGGCCTCCTCATTGGTGTGGCTGGTCTGGTTGTAGTGAACGGGGCTCAGGGCACGCAGCCGCTCGGCAGCCTGCTCGGGGGTAAGGTCACGCTGGGTTTCGGCCAGCATCTCGAAGCCGACCATGAATTTACGCACGGTGGCGGAGCGCAGCAGTGGCGGATAGAAGTGGGCATGCAACTGCCACGCCTCGGGGCAATCCGATTTGGGCGGGGCAAAGTGCCAGCCCATGGAGTAGGGGAAGCTGCACTCGAACAGGTTGTCGTAACGGCTGGTGAGCTCCTTGAGCGCTACCGCCAGATCCTGTTGCTGGGCCTGGGTCATATTGAGCATGGAGGGGACGTGCGCCTTGGGCAGCAGCAGGGTTTCGAACGGCCAGGCGGCCCAGAAGGGGACCACGGCAAGCCAGTGTTCGGTATCTACCACGATGCGCGAGCGATCCGCCAGCTCCCGCTCCACATACTCCAGCAGCATGGGGCGGCCATGCTCGGCCAGCCAGTCACGCTGGTGCTGCTCTTCGCGGGCGATCTCGTTGGGCAGGAAATCGCTGCCCCAGATCTGGCCGTGGGGGTGCGGGTTGGAGCAGCCCATAACGGCCCCTTTGTTTTCAAATACCTGCACCCACTCCCACTGGGCCGACAACTCGGCGACCTGATCCCTCCAGGTGGTGATCACCCCTTCGATGGCGAGCAACGGCAGCTCGGGCAGGGTCTTGCCGTGATCCGGCGAGAAGCAGATCACCCGGCTGGTGCCGCGGGCGGCTTCCAGCTTCAGCAGGGGATCGCTGGCGCTATTGGCGGCCGGGGTATCCTGCATCAGGGCGGCGAAGTCGTTGGTAAAAACGAAGGTGCCCTTGTAGTCGGGGTTGATGTCGCCGGTGACCCGGGTGTTGCCCGCGCAGAGGAAACAGTCGGGATCGTGGGCCTGTTTGGGGGCCTGACTCACCTTCTCCACCTGTCCCTGCCAGGGGCGTTTGGCCCGATGGGGGGAGACCAGCACATACTGGCCGGTTAGCGGATTGAAGCGGCGATGGGGATGATCGATGGGGTTGAACATCATCTCTCCTGAATAAGGTATTGAAAAATAGGGTCATCTATTAACAGGGAGCAGGCAGGCCTACTCCTCGTAACCGTTCGGATTGGCAGATTGCCAGCGCCAGCTGTCGGCGCACATGGCGTCGATGTTGCGGGTCGCCTGCCAGCCCAGTTCACGCTGCGCCTTGGCCGGATCGGCCCAGCAGGCGGCGATGTCGCCCGGGCGGCGCGGTTCGATGCGAAACGGCAGCAGCTTGCCGCAGGCATTGGAGAAGGCGGCGACCAGCTGCAATACGCTCTGGCCCTGGCCTGTGCCCAGGTTGTAGGTGTGCACGCCACCCTTGCCGGCACAGTGTTGCAGTGCCTTGACGTGCCCCTCGGCGAGATCCATCACGTGGATGTAGTCGCGCACACCGGTGCCGTCCGGGGTGGGGTAATCGTTTCCAAAGACCGAGAGGCAGTCGCGACGGCCAATGGCGACCTGGGTGATATAGGGCATCAGGTTGTTGGGGATCCCTTGCGGGTCTTCACCCATGGTGCCCGATTCGTGGGCGCCGACCGGATTGAAGTAGCGCAGCAGGGTCATGCTCCAGTGGGGCTCGGCCAGTTGCAGATCTTCGAGGATCTCCTCGATGATCAGCTTGGATCGTCCGTAGGGGTTGGTGGCGCTGCGGGGGAAATCTTCGCGGATCGGCAGGCTGGCCGGATCGCCATAGACGGTGGCCGAGGAGCTGAACACCAGATTGTGCACATTGGCCCGCTTCATCGCCTGCAGCAGGGTGAGGGTGCCGCCGAGGTTGTTCTCGTAGTAATCCAGTGGAATGCGGGTCGATTCACCGACCGCCTTGAGGGCGGCAAAGTGGATCACTGCATCGATTTGCTGTTCGGCGAAGATCCGGTCCAGCAGGGCGGCATCGCGAATATCCCCTTGATAGAACAGGGGTTGCTGGCCGCTGATGGCGGCTATTCGCGCCAGCACGCTGCGCTTGCTGTTGCCGAGGTTGTCGACCACCACGGGATTCATGCCTGCCGCTTGCAGGGCCAGACAGGTGTGGCTGCCGATATATCCGCAACCGCCGGTGACCAGAACGTTCATCTTGCTCTCCACTGAAAAGTGTCTGGAAGCAGTCTAGCCGAGGGTGTGGCGACCAAACTGTGAGCTTGCTTGCAAAATGGTGTAAACGATTACACTGTTTTTATGGTTATCCTGACGGCAGATATGCGTTTCACCCCTGTTTTCAATGGCTTTGCTGGGTATAATGGCGCTCTATTGCACAGTGAAAGAAGTGAAAACAGCATGAGCACCATCAAGGATGTCGCCCGTTTGGCCAATGTGTCGGTGGCAACGGTTTCACGGGTGATGAACAACTCCCCCAAGGCCAGTGCCGCGTCTCGCGAAGTGGTGCAGAAGGCCATGGCTGAACTGGGCTACACCCCCAACGCCAACGCGCGGGCACTGGTCAGCCAGACTTGCGACACCATGGGGGTAGTGGTCGGTGACGTGGCCGATCCCTTCTTCGGTGCACTGGTTAAGGGTGTCTCCGGCATCGCCGTCGAGCAGAACCTTCACCTGCTGATGGGTAACGGTTTTCACAAGGCGCGTCAGGAGCGTGAAGCGATCGAGCTGCTGATCGGCAAGCGCTGCGAGGCGCTGGTGGTGCACAGCAAGGCGTTGAGCGACGAGGAGCTTTACGATTACGCCATGCGGGTGCCCGGCATGGTGCTGATCAACCGCGATATTCCGGCCCTCAAGGGACGCTGCATTGCCCTCAATAACCGGCTGGGTGCGGCTACGGCGACTCGCCACCTGATCGAACTGGGCCACCGCCATATCGCCTTCATCAGCTCGGATCACGCCATCGAGGATGCCACCTTGCGCCTGCAGGGTTATCAGGATGGACTGATGGAGGCGGGTCTGGCAGCCGATCCCGAGCTTATCGAGAGTGGCACCCCGAACGAGGAGGGGGGCGAGCGCGCCATGCTCAACCTGCTGGCCAAGGGGCTCAAGGTGACCGCCGTGGTGGCTTATAACGATGCCATGGCGGCGGGCGCCATCTCGGTGCTGGCGGACAACGGCCTGCGAGTGCCGGAGGAGGTATCGGTAGTGGGCTTCGATGACATCATCTATGCCAGATATTTGCGCCCCAAGCTCTCCACCATGCGCTATCCCATCGAGTTGATGGCGGCCCAGGCGGCCAAGCTGGCCATTCAGCTGGCGGCGGGGGAGAGTGACGCGACCCAGAGCCGGATCTATACCCCCACCCTGATCAATCGCCACTCGGTGGCACCGGTTCGGGCCGGATAGCCCCCTTTTGCGGCTCTGTTCAGGGCCGTTTCTTGCACAGTTATTGTTTTACCTATTTTTAATCATTTTTACTCCGCTTTACTTAACAAAATTAGTGTAATCGTTTACATCTGTGTGAGCGAGATCGCCGTTCCCTGCGTCATACTTCTCTAGACTGAATACGTTTTCCAATCAGCAGGGAGAGAGTGAATGCTCAGGGAGATAGTGGCGCGTCAGGATTGGCAGACTCAGGCCATTACGTCGGTAAATCGTCTGGCTGCCCATACCCCCATGTGCAGCTGGCGCAGCGAAACGGATGCCAGGGGTGATCTGGCCTCTTCCTCCCGTCTCTTGCTCGATGGCGAGTGGCGCTTCTCCTTCTTTGCCGCCCCCGAGCGGGTGCCCGAGAGCTGGCTGGTGCAGGATCTGGCGGATGCCACTCCCATTACCGTGCCGGGTAACTGGCAGCTGGATGCCGCCTATCCGGCTGCGCGGCCGCTCACCGATGGCCCCATCTATACCAATATCAAGTACCCCTTTCCTTGCGATCCGCCCCGGGTGCCTTCGGAGAACCCCACCGGTTGCTACTCCCGCGAGTTCGAACTGCCCGCCGACTGGCTGGCCAGCGGTCAGAGCCGGATCATCTTCGACGGGGTGAGCAGCGCCTTCCACCTTTTTTGCAACGGCCGCTGGGTCGGTTACTCCCAGGACAGCCGCCTGCCCGCCGAATTCGATCTGACTCCTTATCTGCAGAGCGGTCGCAACCGGCTGGCGGTGCTGGTGCTGCGCTGGTCCGACGGCTCCTATCTGGAAGATCAGGATATGTGGTGGCTGTCGGGGATCTTCCGCTCCGTCAGCCTGCTGCACAAACCGTCCCGTCATCTGATGGATATGCGGGTGACCCCCGAGCTGGATGCCAGCTATCGGGATGGCCGTCTCAAGATTGCACTGCAGGTGGCTAATGGGGCCGGTCTGTCGGTGGAGGTCAATCTCTATGACGGCGGCGAGCGGGTCGCGACCCTGTGCCAGCCGATCGGTACCCAAGCCATTGATGAAAAAGGGGCTTACGACGATCGCGCCGAGTTCTGGCTCGACGTGGCTGCGCCGCGCAAGTGGAGCGCCGAGACGCCCCATCTCTATCGCCTGACCCTGACCCTGCTCGACGAGCAGGGTCAGGTTATCGAGAGCGAGGCGTGCGATATGGGCTTTCGGGTGGTGGAGATCCGTGGCGGCCTGCTGCGAGTCAACGGGCAGCCGCTGCTTATACGCGGTGCCAACCGTCATGAACACCATCCCGCCAAGGGTTATGCCATCGATCGCGCCACCATGGAGCGGGATCTGCTGCTGATGAAGCGGCACAACTTCAATGCGGTGCGTTGCTCCCACTATCCCAACCATCCCGACTTCTATCGCCTCTGCGATCGGCTCGGTCTCTATGTGGTGGACGAGGCGAATCTGGAGACCCACGGCATGACCCCCATGGGGCGGCTGGCGCGGGATCCCGCCTGGAGCAACGCCTTTCTGGAGCGGGCGACCCGCATGGTGGCACGGGATTTCAACCACCCCTCGATCATCATCTGGTCGCTCGGCAACGAGTCGGGTTACGGCCCGGCCCATGATGCCATGTATGGCTGGATCAAGCGCAGCGACCCGAGCCGTCCGGTGCAGTACGAGGGGGGCGGGGCCGATACCCCGGCCACCGACATCATCTGCCCCATGTATGCCAGAACCCATCAGGATCAACCCTTTCCTGCGGTACCCAAGTGGGCGCTGGCCAAGTGGATCGGCCTGCCCGGCGAGCACCGGCCGCTGATCCTCTGCGAATATGCCCACGCCATGGGCAACAGTCTGGGGGGCTACGTCCACTATTGGCAGGCGTTTCGCGATCATCCACGCCTGCAAGGCGGGTTTGTCTGGGATTGGGTCGATCAGGGGCTCGACAAATACACCGCCGATGGTCGCCACTACTGGGGCTATGGCGGCGACTTTGGTGATGTGCAAAACGATCGTCAGTTCTGCTGCAACGGTCTGCTGTTCCCGGATCGCACCCCCCATCCCACCCTGTTCGAGGCAAAACGTGCCCAGCAGCCGTTCCGCTTCACCCTGCTTGAGCACACACCGCTGCGGGTGCGGATCGAGAGCGAATACCTGTTTCGGGAAACCGACAACGAGCGGCTTTGCTGGCAGCTGTGCGAGAACGGCCATGTGCAGCAGCAGGGGGAGGTTTCCCTCATGCTGGAGCCGCAAGGGGTGGTCGAGTTGACCCTGAGCGGGACGCTGCCCCCCTTTTGCGGCAGGCTCACTGGCCTGGCTCGATCTGGCCATCGTGCAGCCACAGGCCACTCTCTGGTCGCAGGCGGATCACAAGGTCGCCCGTCAGCAGTTCACCCTGCCGACTCCCCTTGCCCTGCCAGCGCCGGTCGCTGCCGCTACCCTGAGCGAGCAGCCGGATGGCTGGCGGATCACCGCCGCAAACAGCCAGTGGTGGCTCGACAAGCAGAGCGGCTGCATCACCAGTTGGCAAAAATCGGGGCAGGAGCAGTTGCTGGCGCCGATCATGGATCACTTCTACCGGGCGCCGCTCGACAACGACATTGGCACCAGCGAAGCGGATCACGCCGACCCCAACTCCTGGATTGCTCGCTGGCAGGGCTGTGGTCTCGGTCAGTGGCAGCACCGCTGTCTGGGGATCACGGTCGCCGGAGGGGATATCCGGGTCAGTCATGGCTACTTCCACCACGATGAGCTGCTGCTGGTGAGTCACTGGCATCACCGCTTTACCGACGATGGCGCCATGAGCCTGGAGATAGAGACCGAGCTGGCGCAGGTGCTGCCTTCGCTGCCGCGGATTGGTCTGCAGATCCATCTGGCCGAGGTGCCAGCGCGAGCAGAATGGCTGGGGCGTGGCCCTCACGAGAACTATCCGGATCGTCTGCTGGGCGCCGATCTTGGTCTCTGGAGTTTGCCGCTGGAGGCGATGCATACCCCTTACATTTTCCCGAGTGACAACGGCTTGCGCTGTGATACCCGCCAGTTGCAGCTGGGCAGCACTATGGTGAGCAGCAGCTTCCATTTCAGTGCCAGCCGCTTCAGTCAGCAGCAGCTGGCCGCCGCCCGTCACCAGAGCGATCTGGTGGCTGAAGAGGGGCTGTGGGTCTGTCTCGATGGCGCCCACATGGGGGTGGGCGGTGATGACTCCTGGAGCCAAAGCGTGCGTCCCGAGTATCAACTGCTCGAGCGTCGTTACCGTTGGGGCTGCACTCTCTGTTAAGCCAGCTATTGAGGCGACTGCCTGGCCAGTGCGCCATTTTGACAACAGACCAGTAACGACTAGCCTCAATGCTGTGGGAAAGATTGAGTCTCAAGTTTGATTTTTATTTATATGTATTTGAAAAATAAATATAAAGTTTCAATGTAACAGAGTGTAAACGTTTTCATTTTGTCGTCATGATCACAGAAGAAATGACAACAAACTGATTACATTGATTGGCGCTTGCTCAATTGCTCGCCACCCTACAACACAGATAGACACATCGGAGCACACATAATGAAAAAACTGACCACAGTTGCCGCCCTGCTGATGGGCATGATGGCTGGAGCCAATGCCCAGGCTGACACTCGTATCGGGGTAACCGTCTACAAATACGACGACAACTTCATGGCGGTCGTGCGCAAGGCCATCGAGAAGGAGGCGTCAGCCACTCCGGGGGTGGAGCTGCTGATGAACGACTCCCAGAACGACCAGTCCAAGCAGAACGACCAGATCGACGTGCTGCTGGCCAAAGGGGTGAAGGCGCTGGCCATCAACCTGGTTGACCCGGCTGCGGCCCCGGTGGTGATCGAGAAAGCCCGTGGCGAAGATATCCCGGTGGTCTTCTACAACAAGGAGCCGAGCGCTACCGATCTGGCCAGCTACGACAAGGCCTACTACGTGGGCACCGACTCCAAGGAGTCAGGGATCATCCAGGGTCAGCTGATTGCCAAACACTGGAAAGCCCATCCGGAGTGGGATCTGAACAAGGATGGCGTGATCCAGTTCGTGCTGCTGAAAGGGGAGCCGGGCCACCCGGATGCCGAAGCGCGCACCTCCTACGTGGTCAAGACCCTGAACGATGGCGGCGTCAAGACTGAACAACTGCACATGGATACCGGTATGTGGGATACCGCCATGGCGAAAGACAAGATGGACGCCTGGATCTCAGGCCCCAACGCCAACAAGATCGAAGTGGTCATCGCCAACAACGACGGCATGGCAATGGGTGCAGTCGAGTCACTGAAAGCCCAGGGCAAGACTGCCATTCCGGTATTCGGCGTCGATGCGCTGCCGGAAGCGCTGGCCATGGTCAAGAGCGGTGCCATGGCGGGTACCGTGCTGAACGATGCGGCCAACCAGGCCAAAGCCACCTTCGAGCTGACCAAGAATCTGGCTGAAGGCAAACCGGCCGGTGAAGGCACCAAGTGGAATATCGTCGACAAGGTAGTACGTGTTGCCTACGTCGGTGTGGATAAAGACAACCTGTCCCAATTCGAGTAATTCCCTCCTCCAGGGCAAGGGAGATCCCCTTGCCCTTTTTTCAACCAGATGTGATGGCTGATATGACAACACAGCAACAATCAGAATGGCTGTTGGAGATGATTGACGTCAGTAAGAGCTTTCCCGGCGTCAAGGCACTCGATAATGTCAATTTACGGGTCCGTCCTCATTCTGTGCATGCGTTGATGGGCGAGAACGGAGCGGGAAAATCCACACTGCTCAAGTGCCTGTTCGGCATTTACGAGAAGGATCAGGGCAAGATCTTCTTCAAGGGGCAGGAGATCAACTTCACCTCCTCGAAAGAGGCGCTGGAAAATGGCGTCTCCATGGTGCATCAGGAGCTCAACCTGGTGCTGCAGCGTACCGTGATGGACAACATGTGGCTCGGCCGCTACCCCACCAAGGGGTGGTTTATCGACCACGGCAAGATGTATGACGACACCAAGCGCATATTCGATGAGCTGGATATCGACATCGACCCCAAGGTGAAGGTCGCGACCCTGTCGGTCTCCCAGATGCAGATGATCGAGATCGCCAAGGCGTTCTCCTACGACGCCAAGATCGTCATCATGGACGAACCCACCTCCTCGCTGACCGAGAAAGAGGTGAACCACCTCTTCAAGATCATCAACAAGTTGAAGGAGAAGGGGTGCGGCATCGTCTACATCTCTCACAAGATGGAAGAGATCTTCCAGCTCTGTGACGAGATCACTATATTGCGGGATGGCCAGTGGGTGGCAACCCAGCCGCTCAAGGGCATGACCATGGATCAGATCATCGGCATGATGGTCGGCCGTGAACTGACCCAGCGCTTCCCGGAAAAGACCAACCAGCCGAAAGAGGTGATCCTCGAGATCGAACACCTGACGGCGAAGAACCAGCCCTCTATTCAGGATGTGACCTTCAACCTGCACAAGGGGGAGATCCTCGGCATCGCCGGACTGGTGGGGGCCAAGCGCACCGACATCGTCGAGACCCTGTTCGGTATTCGTGATCGCAGTCAGGGCAGCATCAAGCTGCACGGCAAAGAGGTGGCCAACCACAACGCCCACGAAGCGATCCGCAACGGCTTTGCGCTGGTGACGGAAGAGCGCCGCTCCACCGGTATCTACTCCCGGCTCGATATCGCCTTCAACTCCCTGATCGCCAACATGGACAGCTACAAGGGCTCCATGGGGCTGCTCAGCGACAACAAGATGAAGAGCGATACCCAGTGGGTGATCGACTCCATGCGGGTCAAGACGCCGACCCAGCAGACCCAGATCGGTTCCCTCTCCGGGGGCAACCAGCAGAAGGTGATCATCGGTCGCTGGCTGCTGACCCAGCCGGAGATCCTGATGCTCGACGAGCCCACCCGCGGTATCGACGTCGGGGCCAAGTTCGAGATCTACCAGCTCATCCTGGAGCTGGCGAAGAAGGACAAAGGGATCATCATCATCTCGTCAGAGATGCCGGAACTGCTGGGGATTACCGACCGCATCATGGTGATGAGTAATGGCCGGGTCGCCGGGATCGTCAATACC
This sequence comes from Aeromonas sp. R10-2, assembly GCF_040908445.1. NCBI lineage: Bacteria > Pseudomonadati > Pseudomonadota > Gammaproteobacteria > Aeromonadales > Aeromonadaceae > Aeromonas > Aeromonas sp. R10-2. The sequence goes on from NZ_JBFODS010000033.1 coordinate 33,650, forward strand.
AAAGAAACTGACCAGAGCGAGATACTGCGCCTGGCATCTCTGTACCTCTAGAGACAGGAAGACATTTATGGAGTCGGCTAAAAATTTCAATCTGATGCAGGCGCTCAAGGAAAACGCCATCTATCTGGTGCTGCTGGTGCTGCTCATGGTCATCGTGATCCAGGAGCCCTCCTTCCTGAGCCTCACCAACTTCAGCAACATCCTGACCCAGTCCTCGGTGCGGGTCATCATCGCGCTGGGGGTGGCGGGCATCATCATCACCCAGGGGACGGATCTCTCGGCCGGTCGTCAGGTCGGTCTGGCGGCACTCATCGCGGCAACCATGTTGCAGGCGCTGACCAACGTCAACAAGGTGTTCCCGACGCTGGGGGAGGTGCCCATTCCTGCGGTGATCCTGCTGGTGTGCGTGGTGGGGGCGCTGATTGGTCTGGTCAACGGTCTGATCGTCGCCTACCTGAACGTTACCCCGTTCATTACCACCCTGGGCACCATGATCATCGTGTACGGTATCAACTCCCTCTACTTTGACTCGGTAGGGGCTTCGCCGGTGGCCGGGTTTGACCCCCGCTTCTCCAGCTTCGCCCAAGGGTTTATCCGGATAGGAGGATTCAAGCTCTCCTATCTCACGTTCTATGCGGCCATCGCCAGCGTCTTTGTCTGGGTGCTGTGGAACAAGACCCGCTTTGGCAAAAACATCTTCGCCATCGGTGGCAACCCCGAGGCAGCCAAGGTCTCCGGCGTCAACGTGGCGGTCAATCTGGTGATGATCTATGCGCTGGCGGGGGTCTTCTACGCCTTCGGCGGCATGCTGGAAGCGGGCCGGATCGGTAGTGCCACCAACAACCTCGGCTTCATGTACGAGCTGGATGCCATCGCGGCGTGCGTGGTGGGCGGCGTGTCGTTTGCCGGCGGGGTGGGAACGGTCGCGGGTGTGATTACCGGCGTACTTATCTTCACCCTGATCAACTATGGTTTGACCTATATCGGGGTCAGCCCTTACTGGCAGTTCATCATCAAGGGCGGTATCATCATTCTGGCGGTGGCCCTGGACTCCATGAAGTACGCCAAGAAGAAATAACGATTGGCAGAGAGGGTTGGCGTTGTCAGCCCTCTCTTCTGGAGGGAACCCATGCCATTCAAGGTCAAGATTTACCTCTTGCTGCTACTGGCCATTCTGGTCACCATCGGCACTGCCGGGCTCAGCGTCAACCACTTCATCAGTGGCTATATTCGCACTCAGGCCACCCACAACATCAACGAGCAGATCACCCTGGTCAAAGAGAAGCTGGCCAGCGACATTAATCAGAAAATCCTGTTGGCCGCCAACCTCAACTTCGGGGTGACCAACGTCAAGAAGACCCTGCAAGAGACCGGCTTTCACAACATCGTCAAGGTGATCGGCGACATGGCCTTCGACGTGAGCGGGGTCATCAACGACAACGCCAAAGTTGATGCCCTGCGCAAGCTGATCCCCGCCGCCAACAACCAGATCACCGTCAGCCCGCTGCAACAGGTGGATGGCAAGCCGGTCATCACCATTCTGGTGCCGCGCGGTGCCGATTCCGCCTATCTCTACTACCTCGACATGAGTGAGTTCAAAAGCCTGCTTGAGAAGATGAGTGGCGATGGCCGCTACTTCACGCTGGCCGACAGTCAGGGCAACAGCCTCTATGACAGCAAGCCGCAGGGGGAGAGCGAAGCGCGTCCCAACCAGCTGGATATTCGTGGCAGCAGCTGGACGCTGACCGGCTACATCGACCTTGACTACATCCGGGCCATGACCCGGGCTCTCAACGGCCAGATCATCATGGCGCTGTGCGGCGTGGCGATCGTGGTGATGGTGCTGGCGATGCTGGCGCTCAATGTGGCCTATCGCCCCATCCTCTCGCTGCGGGATCTGGTGCTGGAGCTCTCCCGCGGCAGCGGCGATCTCACTCGCCGACTGGCGGTGACCAGCAAGGATGACCTTGGCCAGATCTCGGCCGGCATCAACCGCTTTATCGAGCGGTTGCAGGAGATGATGGGGGAGGTGCGACAGGCGAGCGGCCAGCTCAACAGCGGTATCGAGGGGCTGGCCAGTCAGACCGGTGCCGCCCAGTCCCTGCTGGCGGAACATGTACGCGAGACCGAGCAGGTGGTGACTGCCATCAACGAGATGAGCCGCACCGCGGTCTCCGTCTCCGAGAGTGCGGCCAGCACCGCCCAGCTCACCGGCCAGAGTCAGCAGCTGGCGAGCCAGTCCCGTCAGGTGGTGGATCAGGCGATGGCCAGCGTGATGGCGCTGGTGGACGAAGTGGAAGCCACTGCCCGCTCCATCGAGGCGATGCAGCAGGATGTGCAGCAGATTGGCTCCGTGCTGGGGGTGATCGGCAGCATTGCCGAACAGACCAACCTGCTGGCCCTCAACGCCGCCATCGAGGCGGCCCGCGCCGGTGAACAGGGTCGTGGCTTTGCGGTGGTGGCAGACGAAGTGCGTTCCCTCGCGGCCCGCACCCAGCAGAGCACTGCCGAGATCCAGACCATGCTGGCCAGTCTGCAGCGGGGCACCCGAACTGTGGTGGATGCCATGGGCAACACCAAGCAGAGCTGTCAGGGGGCGGCCGAGAACACCACCCGGGTCAACGAGTCGCTGGATCTGATGGCAGGGGAAGTAGTGGAGATCAACGATCTCATCAGCCATATCGCCACGGCGGCGGAGCAGCAGAGCGCGGTGGCCGAAGAGATCAACCGCAACATGAGCGCCATCGCCGAGGTGATCCGCCAGCTGACCCACAATGGCGAAGCGACGGTCGCCAGCTCCGCGGCGATGCAACAGACCTACGACCGGCTGCGGGAGATCGTGGGCCACTTCCGGCTGGAGTGAGGCCGGTGTTCAGTCAATAACAAAACAGGGCCATCCGGCCCTGTAGTTGTTTTCCCGTCTGCCTGAATCAACCGGCCTTGCGGCGCAGATAGACCCCGGCTTCCATGTGATGGGTCCAGGGGAACTGGTCGAACAGGGCGAAACGGGCGATCTCGTGGGTTTCGCCCAGCACGGCCATGTTGGCCTGCAGTGTCTCGGGGTTGCAGGAGATGTAGAGGATGTTGTCGTACTCCTGCACCAGCTTGACGGTGGCATCATCGAGACCGGCGCGGGGCGGGTCGACGAAGATGGTGTTGCACTGGTAGCTCTTGAGATCGACCCCCTTGAGGCGGTTGAACTCCCGCTCGCCACGCATCGCCATGGTGAACTCTTCGGCCGACATGCGAAGGATGATCAGGTTGTCGACGCCGTTGGCGGCGATGTTGAACTGGGCGGAGTCGACGCTCGGCTTGGCGATCTCGGTGGCCAGCACCTTGCGGAAGTTCTGCGCCAGCGCGATGGAGAAGTTGCCGTTGCCGCAATAGAGCTCCAGCAGGTCCCCTTCGCTCCCCTTGGTCACATCCAGCGCCCAGGCCAGCATCTGCTCGTTGATGGCGGCGTTGGGCTGGGTGAAGCTGTTCTCCACCTGTTTGTAGGTGAGCTGGCGACCCGCCACGTTGAGCTGTTCGATGACGAAGTCATCCCCCAGACAGATCTTCTGCTTGTGGGCGCGGCCAATCAATTGCAGCTCGAACCCCTTGGCGCGCAGATCGGCCTGCAGCACTTCGGCGGCTTGTTGCCATTCGGCCTCCAGCTTGCGGTGATAGAGCAGGCTGACAATGATCTGGCCGGACTGGGTGGAGAGGTAGTCAATCTGGAACAGCTTGCGGCGCAGCACCGGGTGTGGGCGCAGCCCCTCCAGCAGCAGCGGCATCAACTGGTTGATGAGGCGGCTGGCGGTGGGGAAGTGGTCTATCTTGATGATCTCTTTGGTCGCCGGGGCATACATGCAGTGGAAGAGGTCATCCCCTTCGTGCCAGATGCGAAATTCGGCGCGCATCCGGTAGTACTCCGCCGGTGAGCTGTGCACCTCCAGCGCGGGAGGGTTGAAGCTGGCAAACAGCCCGGTGAGGCGCCCGCGCTTTTCGTCGAGCTGGGCCTGATAGTCGGCCGGGGTTCTTGGCGCCGGAGCATCCGCAAAAGGCTGTTGGGACTGGGTCATAGATACCTCATGTGCACACCGGCCGGGCCGGGTCGAAATCGGGGGAAGGCAACAGGCCACCCAAAGGGGCCGATTTTAAAAGCCAGTCGCAGATTGTCCAGTATTTTGTGGTCAAGAAGTGTTCAGTCAGGCCGATAGCTGATCTACAGGCATGGTGGGAGGACACATTATGCAAATCGAAGGCGTGGGCGCAGCCCAACCCAAGGGAGTGGGTGTTTCTCCCAAATCGCCCCAACAGGCGGAGCAGAAACAGGTCAAGAGCGAGGAGGCGGTCTCCTTGCACAAGCCGCCCAAGTGGGCGCAGGTGCTGATCCAGCAGGCGTTGCAGTTCTCGCTGGAGATCAACGGCCAGGGCTATCAGGCGCCGAAGGTGAAAGAACCTGAGGAGATCACCCCGGAGACCCTGTTCGACTTCCAGTCGGTGGCTGACAACGTGCTGCAGTTTGTGACCGGGCGGCTTGGCGCCGCACGGGCTGATGGCAAATCTGACGACGACCTGACCGGAATGATGGAGCAGGCCCGCAAGGGGGTCGACAAGGGCTTTGACGAGGCGAAGAAGCAGCTCGGCAAGTGGGCGACTGACAACGACGATATCAAAACCGGTATCGATCAGAGCTACAAGCTGATCCAGAAAGGGCTCGAGGAGTTCGAGAAGGAGTTCTTCGGCAAGGTTTCCCCGACCGACATGGGGCAGGCCGAGATGGCCAGCCGCCAGCAGGGGTATCTGGAGATCCAGACCAAGGATGGCGACAAGGTGGTGCTGCGCTTCAACGACAGCTGGCAGACCAAGTCCCAGACCAGCGAGAGCGGCAGCCAGTTCAGCCTCAAGTCGAGCCAGAGCTTCAGCTTCTCGCTGGAGGGGGACCTCAGCAGCGACGAGATGGAGTCCATCGGCAAGCTGGTCAAGGGAATCGATGAGCTGGCGGGGAACTTCTTCTCCGGCAACTTCGAGGATCTGCTGGACAAGGCGGGCGAGCTGAAACTGGATGACAGCCAGCTGGCCTCCTACTCTCTCAAGCTCAAGCAGAGCGTCAAGCTGAGCCAGACCTATCAGGGGGCGCACTCCCTGCAGGATCTGATCAAGCCGTTTGCCGACTATCTGCCCAAGCTGGATCAGGTGCAGAAACAGGCGGATAGCCTGCTGCCAGCATCCCAGCAACAGGCGCTGACCCCGGCCGTGCTGGCCGCGAGAGGGGAAGGGGAACCGGCACAGGTCGATCGCTTCACCAGCTTCAACCAGCGGATGCTGGAGGCGCTGCGGATGATCAACCAGTTCCAGCCCTCCACCGAGCCCGCCAGTAAGAACGCCTGAGCCACAGCGCGTAACGCAAGTAATGACCTGCCGTTTGCCAGCCCTTCCCGGGGCTGGCAAACTGGCCTTTTCTCCAATCCGGTTGCCCCATGAACCCCAAGAAGCCAAGAGACAAGCGCGAGCTCTGCTACCCCTTTATCTTCGAAACCTCGCTCAAATGTGATTTTGAAATCGCCACCGACGAGCTCTGTTGTCAGGTTGGGGCCGTGCTGTCACACCTTGCGCCGGATGCCGATACCGAGCCCATGATGGCGGATCTCGCGGCGTTGCAGCGGCTTATCTACAACCTCAACGGCTCGGTGCGCGGCAAGCTGGGGATCTTCGATGCAGATCTTGAGTGGCTCAAGGCCCGTTACGACCACTACAACGAGGCGAGTCGCGGCAGCGTCACCGGTTTTGTGCTGCCACAGGGGCCACTGCCCATTCCCACCATCCATCTGTGCCGCTGCGGCAGCAAGAAGGTGGTGCGGCTGCTGGTCCGGTTGGAAGAGAGCGGGGTGGCCTTCGATCCCATTCTCTATCGCTTCGCTAACCTGCTGGCCAACTTCTTCTTCGTGCTCACCGTCTACCTCAAGCTGCGCTGGCAGGTGCCGGAAGTGCCCTACGTCAGCATCAATTACTGATGGCGGCTGGTTAGCGGCCAGACGTCATGGTGGATTGAACGGAATAAAAAACCGGAGCCTTGGGCTCCGGTTTTGTTTTTCAGCGCGTCAGTTGCCCGCTCAGCTGGAGATCAGCACCCGGGCCGAGTTGGCAGGGATGGTGAGCTGCACCTCGCCCTGCACCACCTCGAACTTCTCGCCATTGAAGGCGTCAGTGAAGCGGCTGGCAGGGCTGGCGGTCTGCCACAGGGGCAGGCTGATGGTGCGCGGCTCGCTCGGATGGCGGTTGCAGGCCACTACCACCTGATCGCTTTGCAGGGTACGGGCAAACACATAGCTGTGGGGGCCGGCATAGAGGGTCTGGATATCGCCACGGCGCAGGGAGGGGCGCTGGCGGCGGATCTGGATCAGCCGGCGATAGTGGTCGTGCAGCACGTGATCCCAGTCTGTGGTATCCCACGGGAAGCAGCGGCGGCAGTCCGGGTCGTTGCCGCCGGAGAGCCCCACTTCATCGCCATAGTAGATGGAGGGCACACCGATATAGGTGAGCAGCAGGGTGGCGGCCAGCTGCATCCGCTGCTTGTCTTCACCCAGCAGATGGAGGAAACGGGCGGTGTCGTGGCTGTCCAGCAGGTTGAACTGGGCCAGCTGGTTCTTGAACGGGATGTGGGCCCGCGCCAGTTTGAGCCAGCGATCCAGCTCTTCGGCGCTGATCTTGATGGGGTGGTAGGCGATATCCTGCCCCGCCAGGAAGGCGCGGATCGGGTGGGCGAAGCCATAGTAGTTCATGGCGCCATCCTCCTGATCCCCTTGCAGCCACTGGCTCGCCTCGAAGAAGTGTTCGCCGAGCACATAGGCGTCCGGGTTCTCCTGCTTCACTGCCCCGCGAATGGCGCGTACATGGCTGCGGTTGCCCTCGGCGGTGCCGCGCTCACCCAGCATGTGGATGACGTCAAAGCGCCAGCCATCGATCTGGTAGGGGGCGCGCATCCAGTAACGGAGGATGGCGTCGTCGGCCCGATAGACGGCGTCTTGCACCTTCTCGCAGGAGAAGTCGAGCTTGGGCAGGCTGCGAATGCCCTTCCAGCTGACGTAATCCCCTTCTTTATCAAAGGTGTAGAAGCTGCGCCACGGCGAATCCGGGTTGCTCTGGGCGCCCAGTGGCGGGCAGAACCAGGGGTGTTCAGTGGAGGTGTGGTTGACCACCGCATCGAGAATGATCTTCATGCCGCGCTGGTGCAGGTTGCGGGTCAGCTCGGCGAACTGCTCGTTGCTGCCGAGGTGGGCGTCCACCTTGAAGTAGTCCTGGGTGTCGTACTTGTGGTTGCTCGGGGAATCGAAGATGGGGTTGAGGTAGAGCGCCGTCACCCCGAGAGATTGCAGGTAGTGGAGCTTGGCATCGATCCCCGCCAGATCGCCACCGTAAAACTCGCAGGCGCCGTGACCCTCTTCGTGGCGGCTGACCGGCTCGCCCCACGCCTTGCTGATCACCGCTTTGCCGCGATATTCGTACTCGTGATGCTTGACGCTCAGCGACGGGTCGCCGTTGCAGAAACGGTCGGGGAAGATCTGGTAGAACACCTGATCCTGCACCCAGGCCGGTGGCTGGTGCAGGCTGTTGAAGCGAAAATGCTGTTCCCGTGGCGGCATGGACGCGCTGACGCCCGCCCCGTGCAGCCACCACTGCTCCTCGTCGGTGAGGCACTTGAAGCTGTAGAGGTGGATATCCTGTCCCTTGATGAGCGGCAGGGTCGCCTGCCACACCTGCAGCCGATCGCGGGTGGAGACCGCCGTCATCGGGATCAGGTACTCCTCGTTATCCGGCTCGTGGCGCAGCCACACCTCGCGGATCGGCGCATCCAGCTCGCTAAAAAGGGTCAATTGCAGTGCGTCGGCGCTCTCTTTGAACCAGGGCGCCACCTGGGGATGAAACAGAAACGGATGGGTCATGATGCTTATTGAGTCAGAAGATCGGCGAGGGCATTACCCTGTTCATGCAGTGTTTCGAGCTGGCCTGCCAGCGACTTGGGATCCAGTCCCAACTGGTCGGCGAGCGGTTTGGGGAAGCGGGCGATAATGGCCTGGGCAGGCACGCCCGCGTTCCAGGCGAAGGAGATAAACACGGCGAGGCGGATCAGCACCGCCTCCTTGCTGACCGGATCGTGGGAGAGCGGGTCAAGCTGTTGGGAGATGGCATCGACGAAGGCCTCGGAGAGGTTCCAGCGTCGCGCCAGCTCGGCGCCGAGCTGGGCATAGTCGTAGCCCAGCATCTCCCGCTGGGCCTCGACCCGGCTGCTGCCGTTCTGGATCGCCATGTTGATGAGCTCGGCCTCTTCCGGCAAGGTGCTCTGGATAAGCAGTTCGCCGATGTTGTGGATCAGAGCGCAGGTGAAGGCGGTCTCGGGATCCATCACCTTGGCCTCTTGGGCCAGGGTTTTGGCTATGGTGGCGACCTGGAAGGTCTCGGTCCAGAACTTGTTCTTGTCGAAGCTGGGCGGGGCCTTGAAGGTGCCGATGATGCCGGAGGCGACCACCACGGAGCGCAGCCGGTTGAAGCCGAGCCGGATCACCGCCTGTTCAATAGAAGTCACTTCGTTGCCCCGGCGCAGGGCGGCCGAGTTGGCCATCCGCAGCACTTTGACGCTGATCACCTGATCCATGGCGATCTTGGCCGCAATCTCGTCGATGCGGGCATTCTCGTCGTTGAAGCTCTGCATCAACTCGTGCAGCAGCTTGGGAATAGTGGGGAGTTGTTTGATCTTGTCAAACAGGCGATCCATCGACATGGCTGAGGCAGCCTCCATTGCGAACTCTGCCTCATATTGTGCCACAGCCGGACAACATGTTCCTGTTTGTGATGCGGCTTTGTGAGCGCTAGAACACCCAGTCGCGCAAGGTGTATTCCAAACGGTGCTGTTTGCCCTGCAGGATCAGGTTCTGACTGGTGCCGCTCAAGGTCGCCCCCTCGGTAAGGGTGGTCAGTACAGCCTGTTCGATAGTGTCGAGCGGTGGCATGCAGGCCATTTCGGTGCTGCCCAGACTGGTGACCCACAGTTTGTCATCTTCCAGATGGCCCTGACCGAAGTAGCGGTTGCAACCGGCGATGCCGTTGACAGTGAAGTGCTCGCCGATCTCGAAATCGGGGGGATTGTCGCGGGGGGCCTCAATCGGTTGGCCATCCAGTTTGCTCAGTACCCAGTGGTGGTGTTGCAGATCTTGCTGAACAAAGGCGGTCGAGCTGCAGCCAGCGAGCAGTAACAGGGGGATCAGCAAAAAGGGCAATCTGGGCATGAGGGGGCTCCGGTTGGGGGAGCGTCAAGAATACCCTTTTTGGGCTGTCGGGAGCAGGGCGGGAGAGGGGACGACCGACCGCTTCTGTCGCCCCTTGTCCCGCACGACTGTCGCTTAATGGCAACACACGGGTGATGTTGCCATCGATTTACGCTATCTCAGGGCTCAGTTGGCGAACAGCCGCTCGGCATAACGGGCAAGACCGGCAGCCACCGAGCCAAAGTCATCGCCACCCTCAAGCGGGATGGAGGGGAGCTTCTGGCGGATAAAGCTGGCGATCAGCGGCGAGCGGGCGCTACCGCCAGTGACGAAGATGCGATCCGGCTGCACACCGGCAGCGGCAATCGCTTCGTCCATCAGCTCGCCAATCTTCTCCAGCAGCAGGGCCGAGGCGTTGGCCAGCTGTTCGCGGGTCAGCTCCGCTTCCAACCCTTTTTCCAGCTCGGCCAGCGACTGGCGATTGAGTTCCTGCTCCGAGAGGGCGATCTTGCCCTGCTCGGCACGCCACACCAGCTGGTGGCTCAGCTTGTGGGCCCGCAGGCTGGCCAGACGCCCCAGCTTGCTGCCAGGCTGGCTGTCGAGCTGCAGATCCTGCAGCTGGCGGGCGGTGTCGAGGCTGTAGAAGCGGCTCTGGGCGCTGACGTCGTTGATGGCGGCCGCATCCCAGAACAGCGGGTGGGGCAGCGGCTTGCCGGTCTTGAGGGTCTCGTGCATGCCGAGCAGCGGCATCATCCCTTCCACCGTCAGGCGGATATCGAAGTCGTTGCCGCCGATCCGCTGGCCGCTGTGGCCGAGCAGATCGCCGCTGCGATCCAGCTGATCGCGGTAGCTGGGGCCCATCCGCAGCATGGAGCAGTCGGTGGTACCGCCACCGATATCCACCACCAGCACCACGGCGTCTTCGGTGAGGCGCGCCTCGAATTCAAACCCGGCGGCCACCGGTTCATAGAGGAACTCCACCTTTTCGAAACCGGCCAGACGGGCCGCCTCGGTCAGGATGGCGATAGCTTGCTGGTTGCTCTCTTCCCCCGCCAGCCCCTGGAAGTTGACCGGTCGGCCGATCACCGCCTGGCGGATCGGGGCGCCGAGCTGCTGCTCCGCCTGCTGGTGGACGTGGAGCATCATGGCGCAGACGATGTCTTCAAACAGGGCGATCTGGGGGGCCTTGAGGCCATAAGCGCCGAGGAAGGATTTCGGCGATTTGATGTAGTAGCCGTCGTCCGGCTCTTCCAGATAGCGCTCCAGCGCGGCACCGCCAAAGCTCAGCTCGTCGATCAGTCCCTCTTCGCGCATCTGGCGGCGAACCATCTGGGCGCGGGTGACCACGGGGCCACGCAGCTTGAGGTACTCCGCCTGCTGGGCGGGGGCCAGCCCTTCGGCCAGCAGACCGGCGATAGCATCCCGGTGGGGGGCATGCAGGGTGGAGGGGAGATAGCGGGATGCGCCAAGATTCAGCAGCCTGGGGCTACCTTGTTCCATCACGGCCACGGCACAGTTGGAGGTGCCGTAATCAAATCCGATAAACATGGGCGCCAGACTCCTGAATAAAAAAGGGGGGCTAGCCTACCCGAAGGCGCCGGGTCTCACAACCCGGCGCGTGACGAAGAGAGGGCTAGCCCTTATTCCACTTCGTTGTCGCAGCGGCCCTGGCTCTCGATGGCGCGGATATTACCGAGGGTGGTATCTGCGATGGCGTGCAGCGCCTCGCGGGTCAGGAACGCCTGATGGCCGGTGAACAGCACGTTGTGGCAGGCGGACAGACGGCGGAACACGTCATCGGTGATCACCTCGTTGGACTTGTCGGAGAAGAAGAGATCCTCTTCCTCTTCGTAGACGTCCAGCCCCAGCGCACCGATACGGGAGGTTTTGAGTGCCTCGATGGCGGCGTTGGAGTCGAGCAGGCCGCCACGGCTGGTGTTGATGATCATCACCCCGTCCTTCATCTTGGCAAATGCCTCCTTGTTCAACAGGTGGTAGTTCTCTTTGAACAGCGGGCAGTGCAGGCTGATGATGTCGGATTGGCGGAACAGGGTATCGAGATCAACGTACTCGGCACCCAGCTCGATGGCTGCCGGATTCTGGTAAGGATCGTTGACCAGCAGGCGAACCCCGAAGCCCTTGAGGATGCGCAGGGCGGCCAGACCGATCTTGCCGGTGCCGATGACGCCAACGGTCTTGCCATGCATGTTGAAGCCGACCAGCCCTTCCAGCGAGAAGTTGGCGTCGCGGGTGCGCTGATAAGCCTTATGGATGCGGCGGTTGAGGCACATCATCATGCCGACAGCATGCTCGGCGGTCGCCTCGGGGGAGTAGGCGGGCACCCGCACCACTTTCAGCCCCAGCTCTTTGGCGGCGGCCAGATCCACGTTGTTGTAACCGGCGCAGCGCAGGGCAATCACCTGGGTGCCGTTGGCAGCCAGTTCGGTCAATACCTCGCGGTCGGCATCGTCATTGACGAACAGACACACCACCGGGAAGCCGTGAGCCAGTCGGGCCGTTTTGGCCTCCAGCCGCACATCGAAAAACTCCAGATCGAAGCCGTACTGGCTGTTGGCCTGGTTGAAATGCTCTTTGTCATAGCTCTTGGTACTGAATACGGCGACTTTCATGGTATGTGCTCCGCAGCGTGTGTGTCGTCAAATTACAACAAAATGGGTCAGCTATCACCGGACAAACCGGCTGGTTATTGTCCCCACGGCATGATGGGAACGGCGCTGACTGCACTCTTGTACGAACCATCCACCAGTTTGGTGCTGTAGGTCAGGTAAACCAGTGCATTGCGTTTCTTGTCGTAAAAACGCACCACTTTCTGCTCCTTGAACACCAGCGAGGTGCTGACATCGAACACCTCTTCCCCCGCCTTCAGCTTTTCGGGCAGGGTGATGGGGCCGATCTGGTGGCACGACAGGGAGGCGTGGGAGGGATCTTCCGCCAGTCCCAGCCCGCCTTTGACTCCACCTGTCTTGGGGCGCGCCAGATAGCAAGCGACGCCGTCGATGCGTGGGTCGTCGAACGCCTCCACCAGGATCTTGTGGTTGGGGCCAAACAGCTTGAAGGCGGTGCTCACTTCACCGACCGGGTCGGCCTTGTCGGCCAGCGCCGGGCCGGCAAACAAGGCCCCCAGCAGCAGGGGCAGGGCGCGGCGCAGGGCATTATGTCGCGTGTGGTTATGTGTCATGGTCTCTCCTGTTGGCCCGGCACTCCTCAATAGGGAATGCCCAGGCGACGATAGAGGCTGGCAAGCACCCAGGCGGGGCCTATCAGCAGAAATTGCAGGTCGGCGAGGAAGGAGGGGCGCTTGCCCTCGATCTTGTGGCCGACAAACTGGGCTATCCAGAGCAGCACGAACGCCGCCACCGAGGGCCACAACAGCGGCCCCTGCCATTGGTGGCAGAAGGCCAGCCCGAGCGCGGTCAGCACCGCCATCCCCGCGAACAGCGAAAACGACAGCTGCAGATAGAACAGCAGCACCGGAATGGCTGCCACTGCCGCCCAGTTGAGGGGCTCTGGCAAGGGCCCGTGTGGCAGACACCAGAGCAGCGCCAGCGAGCAGAGATAGATGCCCGGCACCGCCAGTTTGTGGATGGCGACGTTTGTCGGATGGCGATGGCTCTGGCCGTACTGCGCAAACCACTCCTGGATTCCCTTCATGGCACCTCCCTGGCGCACTGTGTTCTCGCTGCCTGACCTTCGTGGTCAGGCGCTCGGGATGCTTATCCCTGCGGTGGATACTCCCAATATTGGGCCGGAATGGATTTTAGCAACGGGGTCATATCCGGATTGGGCAGGGCGATGGTGACCCGCTGATCGAGGTTGGCGCTGGCGAGCGCTTCGCGGATCTTGGGGTTGTCATTGAAGAACTTCATAAAGCTGCCATCGGCATAGGCCCGCTCCAGCCCGGTCTGAATCGCCTTGGCCAGCTTGGGGTATTCGGGGCTGACGAAGAAGAACTGGGCGAAGGGGTAACGGATCAGCAGATGCTGCTCGATGGCGAGGTTGGGATACTGCGCCACAAGCTCGCTGCGCTCGGCGAAGATCTCCACCAGGGCGCGCGGGAAGAAGTCGATCTTGTCGCCGTCGTTGATAAGGCGAAACAGACTGCTGTATCGGCCGGAGAAGGTCGGGATGCCCGCATTGTCCAGAATTTTGTTATCGGCCCAACCGACCCCTTGCGCCGCCTTAAGCTGTTTGAGGTCGGCCAGGGTATTGATCTGGTTGAACTTCTCCTGAGCGTCCGCGTGGATGAACGACAACCGCAATCCTTCCAGCCCGCGAAACAGCGGAATGGGGACGGCAATCAGGGAGGATTCGAGCTCGCTGGAGGTGCCCATCCAGAAGACGTTGATGGTCTTGCCCTTGCTCAGCTGCTGCTGGAGGGTGAACTGGTTGAGGTCGAGTTCGACAGGCTGGATGCGAAAGGGTTGCCCGGAGCGGGTCAGGGCCAGTTCCAGCAGCTTGTACTGGTACTCCTGGTCAAGATTGTTGACGGGACGGCTGGGGACCTTGACCGTCAGAACCTGTGCTTGTGCCAGCAGTGGCAGGCACAAACACAGCTTGATGAGCCATTTCACTCTCTGTTCTCCTGTAGATTCCGGAAGGTGTCCGGAGTCTAACAGAACTTGTCACCATCTTGCTGCGAGGCGTTGTGCAAGGTTTGAGCGTAGGGCCCTGTCTTGCTGGCGTCTGTTGCACCAGAATGGTGACGGTTCTTCGAAGAATCAGGCGACGCGACGGAACACGTGGGTATCGTTAAATTCCTTGGTGCTCTGGCATTCGACGCAGAAACGGGATTCCGGACGGGCATGCAGCCGCTTGAGGGAGATCTCGTCACCGCAAGATTCGCAGTAACCAAAATCCCCTTCGCTGATGCGCTTCAATGCGCCCCGCAGCTTGCGCAGGTGCAGCTTGTCGTGCTCGATGCGGTTCAGCTCCAGACGGCGGGCTTCCTCGATACTGGCACGGTCAATTTCATCAGCCATCTCGTTGGTGTCGGTGGCGATGGCCTGGCTGGCCTGGGAGTTCAGGCGCTCTTCGAGCTCGACGATCTGTCGCTCGATCTGCCCCTTGTAAAAGGCCAGTTGGTCTTCAGTCATGAAATCACACATACGATTAACTACCAGTCAGTTTACTAACCCAATTATCCCTGTTTATGGGGGCTGTCTGCCTACAGACCAAGCCCTTGTATCCCGATTTGCACCTGTTTCATGCAAGAGAGTGCAAATCAGGGCGGGCCTTGTACCAAAAAAATGCAGCCAAGCAAAGCAAATAGGATAAGGATTGTGCGCCCTTGCAAAAAAATGGTCCGTTCCTGCGGGGGATTGGTCGGGATCTGGCGCCTGCTTCACCCTCTGTTGGCATCGCCTTTGCAACGATGAGAAGGGTGGGCTTCGTACGGATTTGAGTGTTTAGTATTTGGTGCCGCTTTGGTCATTATATACGCCGTTATTTATAGTTTTTTAAACACGCCCGCTTGACATTGCCCTTGATGGCGGGCTTTTATGGTGATGTTGATTACAATTTTATAACAAGGGTGTTCCATATATTAGACACCCTTGCCAATGGCAACCGTAAAGTCGGGGTTTAACATGGACAGTATCAAAGGCTGGATGGAGAGCAATCGCATCACGGAGGTGGAGTGCCTGTTCCCGGATTTCACCGGCAACGCCCGGGGCAAGATCATCCCAGCCAACAAGTTTTTGCGTGAAGGGGGCATGCGTCTGCCCGAGGTGATTTTCACCCAGACGGTGACCGGCGAATATCCGGATGACGACAGCATGATCGACCCGCTGGAGCGGGACATGCAGCTCTATCCCGACCCCAACACCATCCGTTTTGTCCCCTGGGCGCTGGAGCCCACTGCACAGGTGATCCACGACTGTTTCGACGTCAACGGCAAGCTGATCGACATCGCGCCGCGCTCCGTGCTGCGTCGGGTTCTGTCATTTTACGAGAAGCAGGGCTGGAAGCCGGTGGTGGCGCCCGAGCTGGAATTCTATCTGGTCACCCGCAACGAAGACCCCGATTATCCGCTGGTGCCGCCGGTGGGTCGCAACGGCCGCCCTGAGACCGCCCGCCAATCGTTCAGTATCGATGCGGTCAACGAGTTCGACCCCATCTTTGAAGACATGTATGACTACTGCGAGGCGCAGGAGCTGGAGGTGGACACCCTGATCCACGAGTCGGGCGCCGCCCAGATGGAGATCAACTTCCTGCACGGGGATGCCATCGATCTGGCGGATCAGGTGTTCCTGTTCAAGCGCACCATGCGTGAGGCCGCTCACCGCCACGGCATCTATGCCACCTTCATGGCCAAGCCGATGAGTGACGAACCGGGGTCGGCCATGCACATCCACCAGAGTCTGGAAGATGTGAACGGCCACAACCTGTTCGGCACTCCGAATGGCGGCAATAGCGAACAGTTCATGCACTTTATCGCCGGTCTGCAGAAATACACCCCGGCGGTGACCGCCCTGCTGGCCCCCAACGTCAACTCCTACCGCCGCCTCACCTTTGGCGAGAGCGCGCCGCGCAACGTCCAGTGGGGGGTTGAGAACCGTACCTGCGGCCTGCGGGTGCCCTTCTCCGACCCGAGCGCGCGGCGGGTGGAGAACCGCTTCGCCGGTGCCGATGCCAACCCCTATCTGGCACTGGCCGCCACTCTGGCTTGTGGCTATCTCGGCATGATGGAGAAGCTGGAACCGCTGCCGGAGATGAAGTCGAGCGCCTATGACCTGCCCTACAGCCTGCCCCGCTCGCTGGAAGAGGCGCTCAGCCATCTCGAACAGTGCGAGCCCATCAAGGAGATGCTGGGGGAGCGCTTCACCCGCGCCTTCGTCGCGGTCAAACGCAAAGAGTACGAGACCTACTTCGGGGTGATCAGTCGCTGGGAGCGGGAGTTCCTGCTGCTGAACGTCTGATCCCCCTGTAACGGGGAGGCCGGAGTCGGCCTCCCCGATCCCTGTATCGAAGAGACCGGAACGCGAGTCAGGTGGCGGCAGCCACCTGTGAGTGGTTGTGGCCGAAAGAGCGCAGCCACCTGGACTGATTAACGACTGAATCTTGCCAAATCGAAGGCGCAGGGGAGTAACGAATGCAGCAGACACGCCGTGAGTGACTGTGGCTGCGAACGTGCCAACGCACCTGACTATTTGACGACTGAATATTGCTAAATCGAAGGAACCGAGGAGCAACAAATGCAGCAGACAACCCGTGAGTGGCAACAACTGGATGCCAGCCACCACCTGCACCCCTTTACCGATTTTCAGGCCCTGAACAAGAAGGGCTCGCGCATCATTACCAAAGCCAGCGGCGTCTATCTGGAAGACTCCGACGGCAAACGCATTCTCGACGGCATGGCGGGCCTGTGGTGCGTCAATATGGGCTATGGCCGCCAGGAGCTGGTAGATGCCGCTACCCGCCAGATGCAGCAGTTGCCCTACTACAACCTGTTCTTCCAGACCGCTCACCCGCCGGTGATCGAGCTGGCGACCCTGCTGGCCGAGGTGACGCCAGCCCATCTCAACCACGTCTTCTTCACCGGCTCCGGCTCCGAGTGCAACGACACCGTGCTGCGGATGGTGCGCCACTACTGGGCCAGCAAGGGGCAGCCTGATAAACAGGTGATCATCAGTCGCCATAACGCCTATCACGGCTCCACCGTGGCGGGGGCGAGTCTGGGTGGCATGAAGGGGATGCATGCCCAGGGCGGACTGCCCATTCCCGGCATAGTGCACATCGATCAGCCCTACCACTTCGGTGAGGGGCAGGGGATGAGTGCCCACGAGTTCGGGCTGGAGCGGGCCCGTCAGCTGGAGCAGAAGATTCTGGAGCTGGGGGTGGACAAGGTGGCTGCCTTTATCGGCGAGCCGATCCAGGGGGCGGGCGGCGTCATCATTCCGCCTGACAGCTACTGGCCGGAGATCCAGCGTATCTGCGATCACTACGGCATCCTACTGATCGCCGACGAGGTGATCTGCGGCTTTGGCCGTACCGGCCACTGGTTTGCAAGCGAAGGGTTTGGCATCAAGCCGGACCTGATGTGTCTGGCCAAGGGGATCACCTCCGGTTATCTGCCGCTCGGCGCAGTGATGGTCAGTGACCGGGTTGCCAAGGGGCTGCTGGAGGAGGGGGGCGAGTTCAACCACGGCTTCACCTACTCGGGCCATCCGGTCTCTTGCGCCGTGGCGGTGGCCAACATCCAGCTTATGCAGAAAGAGAGCATAGTTAAGCGAGTGCATGATACTATCGGCCCCTATTTGCAGCGCCGCTGGGCGGAGCTGGCCGATCATTCGCTGGTGGGAGAAACCCGTGGCAAAGGATTGGTCGCCGCGCTGGAAATCGTTGAGGACAAGCAGACCAACCGGCGTTTCCCGGCCGAGGCAAATGCGGGGATGACTTGCCGGGAGTTCTGCTTTAACAATGGCTTGGTGATGAGGGCGGTAGGCGATACCATGATCATATCGCCCCCCTTGGTCATCACCGAGGAACAGGTTGATGAATTGGTCGATCTGGCCAGGCGCAGTCTGGATCTGACAGCCGCAAAGCTGAAGGGTTGAGGTGGGTCGGGCAGGTTGGCATGCGCATACAATTTGCTTAGGAGACAAGGATGATGTCTTTCAAAACAGGAGTGATCGCTGCCTCTGTGGCTCTGGTCATGGCAAGTGCCGGAGCAATGGCTGAAGAGAAGGTGCTGCACGTCTACAACTGGAGCGACTACATAGCGCCGGATACCCTGGATAACTTCCAGAAGGAGACGGGGATCAAGGTGGTCTATGACGTGTTCGACAGTAACGAGGTACTGGAAGCCAAGTTGCTGGCGGGTAGTTCGGGCTACGACATCGTGGTGCCATCCAACCCCTTCCTGGCCAAGCAGATCAAGGCGGGCGTGTTCCAGAAACTGGACAAGTCCAAGCTCTCCAATTGGCAAAACATGGATGTCGACCTGCTCAAGGCGCTCGAGCCGAGCGATCCGGGCAACCAGTACTCCATCCCCTATCTGTGGGGCACCATCGGCTATGCCTACAACGCCGAGAAAGTGAAAGCCGTGCTGGGGGCCGATGCCCCGGTCAACTCCTGGGATCTGGTGTTCAAGCCGGAGAACATGGCCAAGTTGAAAGAGTGTGGCGTCTCCTTCCTCGATTCACCGACCGAAATGCTGCCGGCTGCCCTGCAATATCTGGGCTTCAAACCGGATAGCCAGAAACCGGCCGAGCTGAAGAAGGCTGAGGAGCTGTTCCTCTCCATCCGTCCCTATACCGCCTATTTCCACTCCTCCAAGTACATCTCGGATCTGGCCAACGGCAACCTCTGCGTCGCGGTCGGTTACTCCGGTGACTTGCAGCAGTCCAAGGCGCGGGCAGCCGAGGCCAAGAATGGCGTCGCGCTCACCTACACCATTCCGAAAGAGGGGGCAGGCAGCTTCTTTGACATGATCGCCATTCCGGCGGATGCCAAGAACGTCGAGGCGGCCCACACCTTCATCAACTACCTGATGAAGCCCGAGGTGATCGCCAACATCACCAACGTGGTGCAGTTCCCGAACGGCAACAAGGCGGCGACCCCGCTGGTGGATGAGGCGATCCGCACCGATCCGGGTATCTACCCCGATGCGGCGACCCTGCAGAAGATCTACACCTTCCCGGATCTGCCGGCCAAGGTGCAGCGTCTGATGACCCGCAGCTGGACCAAGATCAAGTCCGGCAAGTAAGTAACGAATGCCCCTCCCGGTCCGCAGTTCGGCCGGGAGGGTAGTGATGCCATCCATCAGGATGGGCCGCGCGAATGGATGCGCAGACGGTCAACCACTGAAACAGGAGAACTGACACCGTGAATACAACCAGATT
The DNA here is from genome assembly GCF_040908445.1 of Aeromonas sp. R10-2. NCBI lineage: Bacteria > Pseudomonadati > Pseudomonadota > Gammaproteobacteria > Aeromonadales > Aeromonadaceae > Aeromonas > Aeromonas sp. R10-2. The sequence goes on from NZ_JBFODS010000033.1 coordinate 52,761, forward strand.
GCTAACCATAGCGCTGACCATGGGATTGGCGAATGTGGCCCAGGCTTCCCCTGTGCTGCACTTCTACAACTGGTCTGACTATATCGGCGAGACCACCCTCAGCGATTTCCAGCAGGCGACCGGGATCAAGACCGTCTATGACGTGTTTGACTCCAACGAGACCCTGGAAGGCAAGTTGCTGACGGGGCGGACCGGTTACGATCTGGTGGTGCCCTCCAATAATTTCCTGGCCAAGCAGATCAAGGCGGGAGCCTTCCAGAAACTGGATAAATCCCTGCTGCCCAATCTGGCCAACCTGGATCCCGTGCTGCTCAAGCAGCTCGACAAGGTGGATCCGGGTCATCAGTACGCGGTGCCCTATCTGTGGGGGACCAACGGCATCGGCTACAACGTCGACAAAATCAAGGCGGTGCTGGGGGTCGACAAGATTGACTCCTGGGCCACCATCTTCGAACCGGAAAACATGGCGAAACTCTCTCGCTGCGGCGTCGCCTTCCTCGACTCTGCCGACGAGATGATCCCTGCTGCTCTGAACTACCTCGGACTCGATCCCAACAGTCATGCGACGGGGGATATCAAGCAGGCCGAGGCGCTGCTGCTCAAGGTGCGGCCCTATGTGGCCTACTTCCACTCCTCCAAATACATCGGCGATCTCGCCAATGGCGACATCTGCGTGGCGGCCGGTTTTTCCGGCGACATCCTGCAAGCCGCTGCCCGCGCCGATGAAGCTGGCAAGGGGGTGAAAATTGCCTACAGCATTCCGAAAGAGGGGGGCAATCTCTGGTTCGACATGATGGCGATCCCGTCCGATGCCACCAATGTCAAAGAGGCGCACGCCCTCATCAACTACGTCCTGCAGCCCGAAGTGATCGCCAAGGTCAGCGACTATGTGGGCTACGCGAATCCCAACTCAAGGGCGGGCGAGTTTATGGATGAGGCGGTGCGCAACAATGAGGAGGTATATCCCCCTCAGGCCGTGCTGGAGCGACTCTATGTGCAGGAAGCACATCCCCGCTCGGTACAGCGTCTAATCACCCGGAGTTGGACCAAGATCAAGTCCGGTACCTAACCTTGGTGCCCGTTCGGGGGCGCCAAATCGCTTTTATGGATCGGCCGCAAGGCCGGTATCACGTTGGGGAGTTTGGTAATGGCGATAGCCTCCAGTGCCTACAAGAAAGCCCTCGAGGGCAGTCAGCAGCGCAAAGAAGTGCTGGTGAAAATTGATCGGGTAAGCAAGCAGTTCGACGAAACGCTGGCGGTCGATAACGTATCTCTCAATATTCACAAGGGGGAGATTTTCGCCCTGCTCGGCGGGTCCGGTTCCGGCAAATCGACCCTGCTGCGGATGCTGGCGGGTTTCGAGCGCCCGACCGAGGGGCGGCTGTTCCTCGACGGGGTCGATATCACCGACATGCCTCCCTATGAACGCCCCATCAACATGATGTTCCAGTCCTACGCCCTGTTCCCCCATATGACGGTGGCCCAGAACATTGCCTTTGGCCTCAAGCAGGATGGCCTGCCCAAGGCCGAGATCGATGCCCGCGTGGAGGAGATGCTCAAGCTGGTGCAGATGACCCAGTATGCCCGCCGCAAACCGCATCAGCTCTCCGGTGGCCAGCGTCAGCGGGTGGCGTTGGCTCGTTCCCTGGCCAAGCGTCCCAAGTTGCTGCTGCTGGATGAACCCATGGGGGCGCTCGACAAGAAGCTGCGTTCCAAGATGCAGCTGGAGCTGGTAGAGATCATCGAGCGGGTCGGGGTTACCTGCGTCATGGTGACCCACGATCAGGAAGAGGCCATGACCATGGCGGAGCGGATCGCCATCATGCACCTCGGCTGCATCGAGCAGATCGGCAGCCCGATGGATATCTACGAGACTCCGGCCAGTCGGCTGGTGTGCGAGTTCATCGGCAACGTCAACCTGTTTGACGGCCTGCTGGTGGAGGATGAACAGGACCACGCCACCATCGCCTGCGCCGATCTGGAGCAACCCATCTATGTGGGCCACGGCATCAGCTCCCGCGCCGAAAACAAGAAGGTGACCTACGCCCTGCGGCCGGAAAAACTGCTGATGAGTCTGCAAAAGCCGGAGGAGATCGAGCACCCGGACTTCAACTGGACCAAGGGTGAGGTCTATGACATCGCTTATCTGGGCGGTCACTCGGTTTATCACATCCAGCTGCCCTCGGGCAAAATCGTTCAGGCTTTCATCGCCAATGCCGAACGCCACGGCAAGCGGCCAACCTGGGATGACCAGGTGTTCCTCTACTGGGAAGATGACAGCGGCGTGGTGCTGCAATCATGAAGTTCTTGCAACGACTGAAGCGGGTCGGGGGGCGCCGACTGGTGATCGGCATCCCCTTCTTCTGGCTGTTCCTCTTCTTCCTGCTGCCCTTCGTCATCGTGGTGAAGATCAGTTTTGCGGAAGCGGATGTGGCGATCCCGCCCTACACCGACGTGGTGAGCTGGGCCGACAATCAGCTCACCATCCTGCTCAATATGGGCAACTACCTGCTGCTACAGGAGGATGAGCTCTATATCGCGGCCTATCTGGGCTCCCTCAAGATGGCCTTCGTCAGCACTTTGCTCTGCCTGCTGATTGGCTATCCGATGGCCTACTCCATCGCCCGTGCCAACAAGGAGACCCAAACCGTTCTGCTGCTGCTGATCATGATGCCGACCTGGACCGCCATTCTGATCCGGGTCTACGCGTGGATGGGGATCCTCAGCAACAACGGCCTGCTCAACAGCGTCTTGCTGGGGATCGGGGTGATCGACGAACCGCTGCAGATCCTCAACACCAACCTGGCGGTCTATATCGGCATCGTTTACTCCTACCTGCCCTTCATGGTGCTGCCGCTCTACGCCAATCTGGTCAAACACGATCAGAGCCTGCTGGAGGCTGCTTCCGATCTGGGGGCCCGCAACCTGACCCGGTTCTGGCAGATCACGGTACCGCTCTCCAAGAACGGCATCATCGCCGGCTGCATGCTGGTGTTCATTCCGGTGGTGGGGGAGTTCGTTATTCCGGAAATGCTGGGCGGCCCGGAGACCCTGATGATCGGCAAGGTGCTGTGGCAGGAGTTCTTCAACAATCGCGACTGGCCGGTTGCCTCTGCGCTGGCGGTGGTGATGCTGGCGGTGCTGATTATTCCGATCATCCTCTTCAACCGTAACCAGGCCAAAGAGCTGGAGGGCAAGGCATGATGAGACGTTTCGGTTTTGCCAAACTGATGCTCTGGCTGGGGCTGCTGTTTATCTACCTGCCCATGATCATCATGGTGATCTACTCCTTCAACGCCTCCAAGCTGGTGACGGTGTGGGGCGGTTGGTCGCTCAAGTGGTACTTCGGCCTGCTCGATAACAAGCAGCTGATCGGGTCTGTGTTCCGCTCGCTGGAGATCGCCTTCTACACCGCGATCGCCGCGGTGGCGCTGGGGACGGTGGCAGCCTTCGTGCTGACCCGAATTCCCCACTTCCGTGGTCGCACCCTGTTCGGCGGCATGGTGACGGCGCCGCTGGTGATGCCCGAGGTGATCACCGGCCTGTCGTTGTTGCTGCTGTTCGTGGCGATGGCCCAGCTGGTGGGCTGGCCCGCCGAGCGGGGAATGCTGACCATCTGGATCGCACACACTACCTTCTGTACCGCCTACGTGGCGATCGTGGTATCGGCGCGCTTGCGGGAGCTGGATCTCTCCATTGAGGAGGCGGCAATGGATCTCGGTGCCAAGCCGTGGAAGGTGTTCTTCCTGATCACCATCCCGATGATCGCCCCCTCGCTGGCGGCAGGCGGTATGATGTCGTTCGCCCTGTCGCTGGATGATCTGGTGCTGGCGAGCTTCGTCTCCGGCCCGGGCTCCACCACCCTGCCGATGGAGGTCTTCTCGGCGGTGCGGCTAGGGGTGAAACCCGAGATCAACGCGGTGGCCAGCCTGATCCTGTTGTCGGTATCGCTCTTTACCTTCGGCAGCTGGTATCTGATGGCCAGGGCGGAGAAGCGCCGTCGTGCCGAGATCGCCATGACCACCCAGATGCAGGCCGTCGTCTGACGCCATGATAAGATCCGCCTACTCTCGTCAACCTGGAGGATGAGTATGCGGATCTCCCTTTTTAGCGGTCGTGGCACCGAGCTGGTGCCCGGCCTCACCAGCGCCATTCACAAGCAACCGATCTCTGCACCAGTTCGCTGTACTTTTGCCGGTCTGGAAGGAGATGAACAGTGTGACCAGCGCCACCACGGTGGCCCGGATCGGGCGCTCCACTACTATCCTGCCGATCACTATCTCTGGTGGCAGACCTGGCAAACCGCGCTGGGCTTGCCTGCGCCACGCACACCCTGGCAACCTGCCGCCTTTGGCGAGAACCTCTCCGGTATCGGGCTGACCGAGGTGCAAGCCTGCATTGGCGATGTCTATCGACTCGGCGAGGCGCTGATCCAGATCAGCCAGCCGAGATCCCCCTGTTTCAAGCTCAACCAGCGCTTTGGCTATGGCCAGATGTCCCAGGTGATGCAGCTAAATGGCCGTTGTGGCTGGCTGCTGCGGGTGCTGGAGGAGGGGATGATCGCGCCTGACACGGCCATGGAGCTGGTAGACAGACCCTATCCCGAACTGACGGTGAAGCGCACGGCGGATATCCTGTTCAATCAGGTGCGCAATGAAGCGGATCTGCTGATGCTGCTGGAGAATCCTGCTCTCTCCCCCAACTGGCGCCAGCATGCAGCCGACTGGCTGGAGCATGGCACTGTGGCTGACTGGCAGCGCCGTCTGCTGGGGCCTGCATCCCTGCGCCTGGCCTGACGGCCGGTTGCCGGAATGTCATCAGCTGGCTGCAGTCCGGTAAACGGGTGAAAAGAGTGCTGAATAGTTGAGCGAACAGCACTTTTTTTCCTGCAAAATGCAAAAAAGGCTTGTGTCAGGTCGGGGCTTTCGGTAAATTCCCGTCCCGCAGACATCGGTGTGTAGCGCAGCTTGGTAGCGCACTTCGTTCGGGACGAAGGGGTCGGAGGTTCGAATCCTCTCACACCGACCAAATTTGAAAAGGCCGCTCAATAGAGCGGCCTTTTTGCTTTTATCCTTCCTGTTTTCCTAATTTTTTTTTTAGCTGCTGACCTGTTACCTGGCCAAGTGATCTGACCTGCTGTATGCAGAGTCGAAGTAAGACCACGGACATTAAAAGGGCCACCGCTCGGTGGCCCATCGGTGGAGTCTGATCCTGACTCCGGCACTCTAGATTGTGGCAATCTCGCTATGGGTCTTGTCTATGGTGCCCTCCTTGCGCGCCAGGCGCTTACTCAGATATGCCAGTGCTGATGCCGCAAAGCCTTGAAACTGTGTTGAGGCAGCAAGGCCGCGTGCTTGGGGTACTCACTAATGAAATGTTCTATTCCCTCCATCAGTTGTGCACGTAATGAAATAACGGGCTCATGCCAGGCTTGCAGGCATAGATGGCCGGGGATCAACTGCTCCTGATAATCTTCCAGCAGCTGTTCTGGCCAGGGTTCAATACCGGAATTGCGTTGCAGCAAATAGTGGGCGGCGGGTTCACGGGCATAAATGAACTGAATTTGGGCCAGATCGCGTTGGCATAGCGTTTGACTGTTGATGTGACAGGTCAAATATTTTCCCGTTTTCAGATCCAGAAAGTGACCGCGTTGCCGACAGGGTACGATGCGATACCAAGGCAGGGGTGAGGAGAGAGAATACCCCTCAAGCTCCTGTTCCAACCAGTGGCGACACTCGGGTGTCTGCACCTCGTCGAGCATGGACTCGAGCTGTGTCAACAAGGCTCTGGATGGTTTGATGGCCAGTTTCGCACTCATCGCCTGCAATCCTCCCTCTGCACACAATCCCGACTATCAGTATGGACCTTGTTCGGCCAGAGGGGGTAAGGAATCTAATGATTAAAAGTGGATTAGCCGCGTGGTTTTTATGCACTAACTTGGTTCAACCCACCAGATAGGTTCCGGTGCCGAAGGCGATGTGGGTGCCCTCTTCGTTGTGCAGCTCCATCCGGGCGACGGCGACCTTGCTGCCAGCCCGGATGATGTGGGCGGTGGCGATAAACTCGTTGCCGCGCCCAGGGCGCAGGTAGTCCACCCGCAGATCTATGGTGCCGAGGCGTGCGAAGCGCTCCTTGAGATAACTGGGGGAGAACTCCTCCAGCTCGTCGATGCAGGAAGCGGCGACGATCATGCCACCCGCCACATCCAGCAGCGTGGCGGTGACGCCGCCATGCAGGATGTTATGGAAGGGGTTGCCGATCAGCTTGTCGTCCATCTTGATGCGCAGTTCCACCTTGTCGAAGTCGTAGTGGGTCACCTGCATGCCGATCAGCTTGTTGAAGGGCATCTTCTCGGCAAACAGGTTGGCAATGCCACTGAGCGCCATCTTCTTGAGCATCTGTTTCATTCTCTGATCCCAATCCTTGTCATCAAAGCCGAGTAAAAACTCCAGCCAGTCTGCAACAGTTCCTTAACAGTCGCAATGGCAGGTTTATTGTGGGCGGCGGCTGCTTTAGAATGGCGACCCCAAAGGAGAGCCCATGACCGCGATTGCCGAAACCCTGCCAGATCCTCAGCCAGAGAGTCCGCTTGCCCTGCTGCAGGCGGTCTTCGGCTATCAGCAGTTTCGGCCGGGTCAGCTCGAAATCATCGAGCAGATCGTCGCGGGGCGCGATGCGCTGGTGCTCAAGCCCACTGGCGGCGGCAAGTCGCTCTGCTACCAGATCCCGGCACTGCTGCGGCCCGGGCTCGGGGTGGTGGTTTCTCCCCTTATTTCGCTGATGAAGGATCAGGTCGACAGCCTGCGCGCCAACGGCGTGGCGGCGGTCTACATCAACTCGGCCCTCAGTAGGGAGGAGATGATCCAGAACTTCGCCGCCATGCGTCGCGGCGAGATCAAGCTGGTCTATGTCTCCCCCGAGCGACTGTTGCAACACGAGTTTATGGATCGGCTGGCCGAACTGCCGCTCGGGCTGTTCGCCATCGATGAGGCGCACTGTGTCTCCCAGTGGGGCCACGATTTCCGGCCTGAGTATGCGGCGCTGGGGCGACTCAAGCAGTGGTTCCCGCAGGTGCCGGTGGTAGCGCTTACGGCCACCGCCGACGAGGCGACCCGCAGCGACATGCTGCACCGGTTGGAACTCAATGATCCCTTCATTCACACTGCCAGCTTCGATCGCCCCAATATCCGCTACAGCCTGGTGGAGAAGTTCAAGGCGGCCGAACAGTTGTTGCGTTACGTCCAGAGCCAGAAGGGCAACTGCGGCATCGTCTACTGCTCCAGCCGCAACCGGGTGGAGGAGGTAGCCGAGCGGCTATCCCGCCACGGCTGCAAGGCTGCGCCCTATCATGCGGGGCTGCCGCTCGAGCAGCGCCAGCAGACCCAGGATGCCTTCCTCAAGGATGACATCGAGATAGTGGTGGCGACGGTGGCGTTTGGCATGGGCATCGACAAGCCCAATGTGCGCTTCGTGGTGCACTATGACATCCCGAAGAACATCGAATCCTACTATCAGGAGACCGGCCGCGCCGGTCGCGATGGCACCCCCGCCGAGGCGCTGCTGCTCTACGATCCCGCCGATATCGGCCGGGTGCGCCGCCTGCTCGACAACATCGAGAACCCGCAACAGTTGCAGGTGGAGCAGTACAAGCTCAATGTGATGGCGGCGTTTGCCGAGGCGCAAACCTGCCGCCGTCAGGTGCTGCTCAACTACTTCGGCGAGTACAACGACAAGCCGTGCGGCAACTGCGATATCTGTCTCGATCCGCCCAAGAGCTATGACGGCACTGAAGATGCCCAGAAGGCGCTCTCCTGCGTCTGGCGGGTGGGGCAGAATTTCGGGGTGGGCTATGTGGTGGAGGTGCTGCGCGGTTCGCTGAACCAGCGCATCAAGGATCACGGCCACGACAAGCTCTCGACCTACGGCATCGGCAAGGATCAGAGCCATGAATACTGGATGAGCGTGATCCGCCAGCTGATCCACAAGGGGCTGCTGACCCAGAACATCACCCGCAATCTGGTGCTGCAGCTGACCGAAGCAGCCCGCCCCGTGCTGCGTGGCGAGGTGAAGCTGGAGCTGGCGGTACCCCGCTTGCAGCCCATCTCCAGCCGCAAGGAGAAGCGCAGTGGCCTGCTCGATAACGCCAACTACGACAAGCGGTTGTTCAAGGAGCTGCGCGGCCTGCGCAAACAGATTGCCGAGGATGAAGAGGTGCCGCCCTACGTGGTGTTCAACGATGCGACCCTGGTTGAGATGGCTCAGCTGATGCCGATGACCGAAGACGAGATGCTGGCTATCAACGGTGTCGGGCACCGCAAGCTGGAGCGCTTTGGCGAAGCCTTTATGGACCTGATCATCGATTACTGCCGTCGTTAGGGTCGATTAGGCAGCCTAATCGACCACGGTAAGCACGGCTCGGAAGAACCTGGGGTTAGACGCGAGGTTATTTCAGGCTGGCGTAGAAGGCGGCCAGATTGTCGATATCCGCATCGGTCAGCGGCGCCATGAAGGGGTCCATCAAGGGCTCTTTGCGGGTGCCATCCTTGAACGCTTTCAACTGTTTCACCAGATAGGCGGCATTCTGACCCGCCAGATGGGGATAGTTGGGGATCATCGCCTTGCCTTCCACGCCGTGACAGGCGGCACAGACCGCGGCCTTGGCTTTGCCGGCTTCAATATCGGCAGCCTTGGCTTGATGACCCCACGCCAGTGCCAGCAAGGGCAGGGCATATACCCATTTTTGCATCTTCTTCTCCTTGAATTGAAAAATGATGGTTGCCAGTGAGCACAAGCATGGCTGACGGCAGTATAAAGAGTGACACGAGCATACGCAGGGACGAATGGCACAACCATGAAGTTGATCAACACTTTTGCGACCGAGTTGCCCTGGGCCTGTGAACCCGTGGCCCCCCAGCCACTGCAGCAACCCCGGTTGCTTCATCTCAACCGGGCTTTGCTGGATGAGTTGGGGCTGGGAGGCGTCAGCGAGGCTGACTGGATCGCCTGTTGTGGCGAGGGAAAAGTGCTGCCAGGCATGCAGCCGGTAGCTCAGGTGTATGCGGGCCATCAGTTCGGGGGTTACAGCCCCCGGCTCGGGGATGGTCGCGCGCTGCTGCTGGGTGAGCAGCAGGCGCCGGATGGTCAGCGCTGGGATCTGCACCTGAAGGGGGCGGGTAAAACCCCGTTCTCCCGTTTTGGTGACGGCCGCGCCGTGCTGCGCTCCAGCATCCGCGAATATCTCGCCTCCGAGGCGCTCCATGCCCTCGGCATCCCGACCACCCGGGCGCTGGTATTGGTGGGGAGTCAGGAGCCCGTTTATCGCGAGCAGGTGGAGACCGGGGCGACCGTGCTGCGCACCGCCCCCAGCCATCTGCGATTCGGTCATATCGAGTATTTCGCCTGGAGCGGGCAGGGGGAGAGGATCCTGCCACTCATCGACTATCTGCTGCGCCACCACTTCCCCGAACTGGAGAGTGGTGCCGAACTGTTTGCCGAGGTAGTGCGCCGCACCGCGCGGCTGATTGCCAAATGGCAGGCGGCGGGCTTCTGTCACGGGGTAATGAATACCGACAACATGTCGCTGCTCGGCTTGACGCTGGATTATGGCCCCTACGGCTTTATCGATTCCTACGTGCCCGATTTTGTCTGCAACCACTCGGATCCGGCGGGCCGCTACGCGCTGGATCAGCAGCCTGCGGTCGGTTACTGGAATCTGCAAAAACTGGCGCAGGCGCTGGCTGGCCATGTAGACGGTGATGCGCTGGCTGCAGCGTTGGCCCAGTACGAGCAGCAGCTGATGTTGCACTACTCCGAGTTGATGCGGGCCAAGCTCGGACTGGCAGTGTGGGAGGAGGATGACCCGGCTCTGTTCCGCGAGCTGTTCCGGTTGCTGGCGGCCCACAAGGTGGATTACCACCTGTTCCTTCGTCGTCTCGGTGAGGTAACGCAAGAGGGGGCGTGGCCTGCGTCTCTGCTGGCCCTGTTGTCTGAACTTGGTGTTTGGCAGGCGTGGCTGGAACGCTATCGGGCGCGGCTAATGCGCGAAGGCAGCGAGGATGCCGTGCGCAAGGCGCAGATGGATGCCATCAATCCCAAGTATGTGCTGCGCAATGCGCTGGCCCAGCAGGTGATCGACGCCGCCGACGCAGGGGATATGCAGCCGTTCGAGCGGCTGTTCGCCGCCTTGCTGCGCCCCTTTGATGAACAACCCGAATATGAGGATCTCGCCACCCCGACTCCGGCATGGTATTGCGGTGGTGAGCTCTCCTGCAGTAGCTGAGAGACAGGGAATGAGTTGGCAAATCAAACAGGTAGATAGCGAAGCTGGCGTGGTGACGCTGGATTGTCCGGCGCTCGAGTGGGACTCGTTTCCGCTGTTGGCGCAGGTCTTGCTGCGAGAGTGGGAGCTGCAGCCGCTCGAGCAGGATGCGGGGGCCGATCGCCATAGCTGGTTGCTGGAGTTTGAAGGGAGCCAGTTTCGGCTGGAGTATGAACACTACAGCGGCTGCTGGCTGGAGGCGGTGCGCCCGGCGGATCGGGAGGCGCTGCTCTGGCTCGCCAGACAGCACAAGGTGTGACTATCGCCTGCAAGGCCTTCTCTTTGGCTGGCCAACTTGGGTGAGCGTAATCGCATAAAGATTGAACTATCGGTTTTGGGGCGTATAATCTCGCCCCTCGATTATCGCCAATGGTGGCGATATGGGTTCCCTAACCCCATTAACCAAAAAGGTCACAAGATGAATCTGACCCCTGCGCAGTACCAAACGGCGCTCGTTCGCCTGTCGTTGTTCCACATCCTGATCATTGCCAGCAGCAACTATCTGGTGCAGCTGCCGATCACCGTGTTTGGCTTCCACACCACCTGGGGGGCGTTCAGCTTCCCATTTATCTTCCTCGCCACTGACCTGACGGTGCGGATCTTCGGTGCCGGTCTGGCGCGCAAGATTATCCAGACCGTGATGCTGCCAGCACTGGCGGTCTCCTATGCGCTCTCCGTGCTCTTCTTCGAAGGGAGCTTTCAGGGCGTTGGTCATCTGGCTGAATTCAACCTGTTCGTGGCTCGTATCGCGCTGGCCAGCTTTATGGCCTATCTGGTAGGGCAGTTCATGGATGTGGTGGTGTTCAACCGCCTGCGTCTGCTCAAGCAGTGGTGGATTGCGCCAGCGGCCTCCACCCTGTTCGGTAATCTGGTTGATACCATCGCTTTCTTCAGTGTGGCCTTCTGGCGCACCACAGATCCTTTCATGGCAGAGCACTGGGTCGAGATCGCAACCGTCGATTACGTATTCAAGTTGCTGATAAGTCTGGGTTTGTTCGTGCCGCTCTACGGTGTCTTGTTGCGCTACCTCAGCCGCAAGCTGGTGGGCGAGGCCGGATTATCCAGCCTGCAAACGGCCACCCGGCAAGCCTGACCAGATTGACCACCCTTCGCGGTGGTCAATTTTTTTGCACTTTCTGCAAATAGCGCTTGCCTAGTTAAATGAGAATGATTATTGTTAACTTGTTTTCCGGGAAAGACTTCATTCGTTCCAACGTGATGGACTTCTTGTGAAGGCACGACATTGCTCACATTGCTTCCAGTTAAGGGCCAGTTTATCTGGCCCTCTTTTTTTGTCATTTTTCAGCAAGTTGCAGGCATAAAAAACGGGAGCCAAGGCTCCCGTCGTCACGCTGTCTGTGGCTTACTCGATATCGAGTGCCTCGGGGGAGAGGATCACCCCTGTGGTATCGGCGTAGAGGTGGTCGTCAGGCAGGAAGGTCACGCCACCGAAGTTGACCGGCAGATCGGTCTCCCCTACATCCTTGCTGTCGGCACCGACCGGAATGGCTGCCAGTGCCTGAATGCCGATATCCAGATCTTCCAGAATATCGACTTCGCGGACGCAGCCGTAGCAGACAATCCCTTCCCAATCATTCTCGGCCGCCGTGGTGGCGATGTCGCTGTCGATCAGGGCGCGGCGCATAGAGCCACCGCCATCGATCAGCAAGACGCGTCCCAGTCCGTTCTCTTTGACGAGTTCACGGATCAGGCCATTCGATTCGAAGCATTTGACGGTGGTGATGACGCCGCCGAAAGAGGCGCGGCCGCCGAAGGAGCAGAGCATGGGTTCAAGCACATCCACCATGTCCTGATAGATGTCGCACAGTTCAGAAGTATTGTATTCCATAGTGTCAAATCCACGGCTGGAAACAGGTGCAACCAGTATAAGGAGTGGGTGTGGCATTTCAATGAATATTCCTTGCACAGATCACCTGTCGCCGCTTTTCTGCATAAGCTCAATGCAGTTCACTGCCAGTTTGCGAGAGGTCCATCGTGCTTATCCGTCATAAGTTGATCCTGAATACCGTGCTGGTTGCCGTTGCCATGCTGGTACTGAGCGGCCTGTTTATCTACTCCAGCCAGGTGCACCGTCACCTGACCGAAGCCCAGCGCAATATCGACCAGCTGGAGATCGCCATGCTCAACCTGCGGCGGGCCGAGAAGGATTTTCTGATCCGCAAGGATATGACCTTCGTCGAGCGCTTCAATCAGGGGCTCTCAGACTTTCACCAGCACAACCGGGAGCTGGTGACCGATGACAATCTGGCGGCTGTCGAGGGGGAGCTGACCAGACTGGATCAGCAGATCAGCGGCTATGGCAAAGCCTTCAACGATCTGGTGGCCCAGCAGCAGAAGATTGGTCTGGGGCCGGAGGAGGGGCTCTATGGCAAGCTGAGGGCGGCGGTGCATGAGGTGGAGAATGGGCTCAAGCAGCTGGATGAGCAGGGGTTGCTCATCACCATGTTGCAGCTGAGGCGGGCGGAGAAAGATTTCATGCTGCGCTCCGATATCCAGTATCTGGAGCGTTTCGAGACCTTGCACAAAAGTTTTCAGGATAGTCTTGCCACCTTGCCGGAGGGGGATCGCGGCAAGCTGGAGCAGGCCAGCAAGCAGTACCGGCAGGACTTTGTGGCGCTGGTGCAGGGGATGCAGGTACTGGGGCTGAAAGAGGATGAGGGGCTGCGCAACCAGATGCGGGATCTGGTGCATCAGACCGAACAGGGGTTTGCCGCCGTCGATCAGCACATTGTCGCTGAGCTGGAGCGGCAGAGCGCTCGCCTCAACAGCCTGATGCTGGTCTGTGGCGGGGTGATTGTGGTGCTGATCGGCATCATGAGCGTGTTGCTGGGGCGCAGCATCGACCGTCCCATTACTCAGGTGAATGATACCGTCAACCGCATTCGTCAGGATAATGACCTGCGCCTGAAGATAGAGCTGCGCGGGGCAGATGAAATGGCCCAGTTGGCAGGCAATCTCGACGTGATGCTGGGCGGGTTTCGCAACCTGATTGGCGATGTGAAGCAGAGCGTGCACACCCTGACAGAAGCGGCTGATCACCTCTCGGCCAACGTCAAGCGCACCAGTGAAGGGGCGGCGCGTCAGCTGCAGGAGACCGACATGGTGGCGACCGCGTCCACCGAGATGGGATCCACCATCGAAGAGATCGCCCGCAACACCGAGCAGGCGGCCAACAATGCGCAGGCGACCAACAACAAGGCGATGGAGGGGCGGACTGCGGTCGAGAATACTGTCGAGCAGATCCGCTCGCTGGCGGGCAATCTGGAGAGTTCATCCCGCGAGGTGAGCCAGCTGCAAAAAGAGAGCGAGACCATCGGCTCCGTGCTCGATGTGATCCGCGGCATTGCCGAGCAGACCAACCTGCTGGCCCTCAACGCAGCCATCGAAGCAGCCAGGGCAGGGGATCAGGGGCGCGGCTTTGCGGTAGTGGCCGATGAGGTGCGCAATCTGGCCATCCGTACCCAGAAATCGACCCAAGAGATCGCCGGCATCATCAGCTCGCTGCAGAAACAGACCGGCAGCATCGTCGATGTGATGGCGACCTGCCGCGAGCAGGGCAACCGCAGCTCGGATCAGGCTAGTACCGCAGGGGAGTTGCTGGGGCAGATCACTCAGGATGTTACCCACATCATGGACATGAGCACCCAGATTGCTGCGGCTATCGAACAGCAGAGTCTGGTGGCCAACGAGGTGAACCGCAACGTCAACAACATCCGCGACATCGCCCAGGAGTCGAGCATCATGGCGGAGGAAAATGCGAGATCCAGCGAGGGTCTCAACGAGCAGGCCCAGCTGCTCAACAAGGCGGTGGCAAAATATCGGGTTTAGTGAGCGGACTGGCATCCTTGTGAGGTTTTTGCACCAGAGTGGCAATGATTTGATCGTAATGGCTGTTATTGGGGAAATTCGCTCATATAATCGCCGCCACTATGATGATTCGGAAGGATTCGATGGCAAAGTTGCTGGTGGCCGCATTCGGGCTGCTCTGTTTCTGTCTGGTGTTGGCAGGTTCGGCGCCTCAGGCTACCCCACTCAAGCCCGGTATGGAGCCGCTACTCAGCTGGTTCAACGGGGCCTTTACGAGCCGGGAGCAGGCCAGTTACGACAGCCGCTTTACCAGTGCCGAGCTGCGCTTGATGGAGATCTGGCCCGGCTATCAGGGCTATCGCTGGGTCTATGCCGAGCAGTATCTGAGCATGCGCTCCGTCCGTCCTTTCCGCCAGCGCATCTATCGCTTCTCACCCGCACCTGACGGGCGGATCCTGATGGCAGAGCTGACTATGCCCCGTGCCACCGATTTTGCCGGTGCCTGGCATGATCCCGCCCTGCTCGACAGTCTGACCCCACAGCAGCTCTCCTTGCGCCACGGTTGCGAGATCTGGCTGACCCGTACCCCCTCCGGCGAATATGCCGGTCATACCCGGGTGGGCCATTGCTCCACCGATTTTGGTGGTGCCACGACGCTGGTGCAGCATATCTGGATTGGCCCCGACAGCGTCAGATTGCTGGATCGCGCCTATGACAACGCAGGGAGTCCGCGCTGGGGTAGCCCGGGTGAGGGGTATGTCTATTTGCGTCGTTCCAAGGGGTTTGGTCAGTAGGGGAGAGTGCGTCTGGCTGCGGGAACATGCAGGATGAAAAACAGGGATCGTAAAAAAGGCGCCCATTGGGCGCCTTTTTCAGAATTCTTCAGAAGTAAAATTACTTCTTGGTGGTCATCGCACCGAAACGCTTGTTGAACTTGTCTACGCGGCCGCCGCTAGAAACTTCTTTCTGCTTGCCGGTGTAGAACGGGTGGCACTCGGAGCACACGTCCAGGTTCAGATCTTTACCGATGGTAGAGAAAGTGTTGATGACGTTACCGCAAGAGCACTTGGCGGTGATGGCTACGTAGTCAGGATGGATACCAGCTTTCATGGACAACCTCAATTAATAGGCCGTGTCGCCATCCGATCTCTTGTCGGACACCACACGATTGTTGAACACAGTTTCAAAGGCTGCGAATAATATAGGAAATGCCTGAGATCAGGCAAGTGGCTTCGCAGAAAAAATAGGCAACCCCTGGTGAATTCTTCCCAAACGCTGGATCTGGTTCGTGTCGCTGTCCCGGTACCGTTACGCCGTCACTTCGACTATCTCTCTCCCCTGCCGTTACCTGCCCCTGGTTGCCGGGTCGAGATCCCTTTCGGTCCCCAGACCCTGGTCGGGCTGGTGGTGGATCATCCGGTTGACAGCCAGGTGCCCCGCAACAAGCTCAAGCCCATCAAACGGGTATTGGACACGGCTCCGGTGCTGGGGCCGGATATTCTGGCGCTAATGAACTGGAGCGCCAGCTACTACCAGCATCCGCTGGGTGAGGTGTTGCCTCACGCCCTGCCGGTGCTGGTGCGCAAGGGGGAGCCAGCTGCTTATCGAGAGTTGGAGTTCTGGTTTGCTACCGAGGCTGGCATGGCCATCGACCTTAACGAGCTCAAGCGGGCGGCCAAGCAGCAGCAAGCGCTCGCCTTGCTGCGCAAGGGGCCGCAGACACCTTCCGCCCTCAAGCAGGAGGAGATCCAGAGCGCCGCTCTCACCGCGCTGGAGAAGAAGGGGCTGCTGGAGAAGCGCTCGCTGGAGCCAAGCCATGACGGCGACTGGGCCGCCCGCTTTGAGCCGGGGGAGGGGCTGCGCCTCAACGGCGAGCAGGCATTGGCCGTCTCTGCCGTTACCAGCCAGAGCGACAAGTTCGGCGCCTTCCTGCTCGATGGCATCACAGGCTCCGGCAAAACCGAGGTGTATTTAAGCATCCTCGAGCCGTTGCTCAAGGCGGGCAAGCAGGCGCTGGTGATGGTGCCGGAGATCGGCCTGACCCCGCAGACCATCAACCGCTTCCGGCGCCGCTTCAACGTGCCTGTGGTGGCGATGAACTCCGCCATGAACGACAGGGAGCGGCTCGACGCCTGGCTCGCCTGCCGCGACGGCGGCGCCGCCATCCTGATCGGCACCCGCTCTGCGGTGTTCACCCCGTTTAACAACCTCGGCATCATCATCATCGACGAGGAGCACGACGGCTCCTTCAAGCAGCAGGACGGTTTTCGCTACCATGCGCGGGATCTGGCGGTGATGCGGGCCCATCGTGCCGGGATCCCCATTTTGCTTGGTTCGGCCACCCCGTCGCTGGAGACATTGCACAACGCTCGTACTGGCAAGTATCACCACCTCACTCTCACTCGCCGTGCCGGCAATGCCCAGACCGCCCGTCAGGTGATCCTGGATATCAAGAACGTGCGGCTGCAGGCGGGGCTCTCCCCCCAGCTGGAGCAGTTGATGGCGGAGCATCTGGCGGCGGGCAACCAAGTGATGCTGTTTCTCAACCGCCGTGGCTATGCCCCGGCCCTGATCTGTCACCAGTGCGGCTGGAGCGCCGCCTGTGAGCGCTGTGATGCCTGGTACACCTGGCATCAGGCCGGACGACGGCTGCACTGCCACCACTGTGACAGCGTGCGCCCGCTGCCTCACCACTGCCCCGAATGTGGCAGCAACGAACTGATCGGATCGGGAGTGGGCACCGAGCAGTTGGAACAGCTGCTCACCACGGTTTTCCCGCAATATCCCGTAGTGCGCATCGATCGGGACAACACCCGCCGCAAGGGGGAGCTGGAGACTCACCTCGGCGACATCAAGGCGGGTAAGTACAAGATCCTGATCGGCACCCAGATGCTGGCCAAGGGCCACCACTTCCCGGATGTGACGCTAGTGGGCCTGCTGGATGTGGATGGTGCCCTGTTCAGCGCCGATTTTCGCGCCGCCGAGAAACTGGCCCAGCTCTACACCCAGGTGGCGGGCCGCGCCGGTCGCGCCAGCAAACCCGGGTTGGTAGTGCTGCAGAGCCATCATCCGGAACATGCCTTGCTGCAGGATCTGACCCAGAATGGCTACGGCCACTTCGCCGATACGGCGTTGAAAGAGCGCCGTCTGCTGGGGCTGCCGCCCTTCAGCTATCAGGGGCTGTTCCGCGCCGAGGCCAACGGCCGTGACGAGGTGCAACTGTTCCTCGCCCGCCTCGCCGATACCCTGCGCAGCGCCCGTTATCCCCACGTTCAGGTGCTCGGGCCCATCAGCGGCTTCATGGAGCGCAAGGCGGGCAAGTTCCGCATGCAGTTGCTGGTGCAGGGGCCGAACCGGGCACCGCTGGCCCAACTGCTGGATTGGGCGGTGAAGGAGCTGGAAGGCTGGCCTGAGACCAAAAGGGTGCGCTGGAGTCTGGATATCGACCCCACCGAGCTGAGTTGATGGCTCCGGCGCCGGTCGCTGGCAGTTATCGTCAGCGACCGATGGGTGATTTCATTTCAAGGCTCAGACCCGCAGATCGATCTGCTGCACCCAGCCTCCTTTACCCTGTTCGGTGAGATAGAGGCCGGATTGGCGCAGCACCCCCTGACTGCCGCTCTCCCCCAGATGGTTGAAGGGGGTGTCGAGGGGGCGCAGCAGGATGGCGCCGATCCCCAGTTCGACCAGCGCGATAGGTGCGTGCTCTGGATGCCAGAACTGCAGGGCTGAAAACTGGCTATCCCCCTCATCCAGCACCCCGTTGCCATCCTCATCCAGGGTGGCCAACTCGCCGAAGCCATTGCCGGAGCGAGCACCAAACAGCTCGCCCCCATCGTCTATGGTGCCGTTGCCATTGCGATCCAGCGCCACAAAGCCGCTCCCTTCACTCAAGCCCGGCAGGCTATCCTCCTTGCCATCCTGATCAATATCGAAAGTGACCCGTGCCTCGGTCAGATCGGCAATCTTGCCATCCAGACTGAGCACCAGCGGATCTTTGAGGGCATTGAGGGTGGTGCGCCGCTGGCTCACCTCCAGCTGACGCCAGTCGAGCACAAAGCCGAGATCGAGCTGAATAGTCTGACCATCCCGAGTCGCTACGCTGGCCGATGCCATCACGTTGAGCTGCTCCTGTTGCAGCAGGGTGTCAGTCACCTCCACCAGTTGATCCGGCTCGGCGGCTTGAGCAGTTGCATCTCCTTGGGTCACTCCATCGCCTCCTTCTTCGGAGGGTTTGATCGGCTCGGGCTGCTCGATCTCGTGGCCCAGCATCGCCTCGATCATCAGCTTGATCAGCCGCTGGCGGTTATCCAGTCCATCGTCGGGAATACCATCCTGCTCTTTGCCGACGTCCGCTGCGGACGGGGCGGGAGGTGTTGCTGCTTGCTGACTGGCGGCGGATTGCCTCGCGGTTTGCAGCGTCAGGGCGCTGGTGAGGGTCAGGGGGCTGCTGCGTTCGCCGGCCACTGCCGCGTTGTTGCCTTCCGGTGGATTGACGACGGGTGGCACTGGCCCGAGGTTGCGCACCTTGCGGCTCTGGGCCTGTTGTTGCCGGTATTGCACCTCCCCCTGGAGGTCGTAGTGATCGATGCGCATACATTCGCCCTCGGCGCTATACATCTGGTCAGTTATCGACCGGTTAGTGAGCAGGGCTTAACACCAAATCGGACTAATCAGGGAGGTGGTTAGTACTAGGTTGCAAGGTGGTGGCGTGGCAGGATGGCAAGAGACTGGATGGTGGCGCTGTAGCTGAACATTTTCAGGTAGCGCGGCGCACTCTGGCTGACAAGCGGCATCGGTGAGGATAGGGAGAATTACATGAGAAATTGTCTGGTGATGGGGGCTGCGGGCTACATAGGCTCCTATCTGGTGCCCCACCTGCAAACCTTGGGCTACAAGGTGATTGCCGGGGCGCGCCGTACCTGTCGCTTGCCTGAGGGGGTAGAGTTTCGCCTCGCCGATAGCCTCAAGCCGATCACCTTGCTGCCTGCGCTGGCGGGGATCGATACCGTCTTCTATCTGGTGCATGCCATGGGGGCGGGGGCCGATTTTCACCGGCTGGAGCAGCAGGGGGTGAAGAACTTTGCTGCCGCCGCCCGTGCTGCCGGGGTGCGCCGCATCATCTATCTCGGGGCAATCCAGCCCGAGCAGTGTAACAGTCGCCATCTCAACTCCCGCCGCCATTGCGGCGAGCTGTTTCGTGACTCCGGTGTGCCGACGGTGGAGTTGCGCGCCGGCATCATCATCGGGCCCGGTTCGGCGGCGTTCGAGGTGATGCGGGATCTGGTGTTCAACCTGCCGCTGATGGTGACGCCCAAATGGGTGCGCTCGCGCACGCCGCCGATTGCGCTGTCCAACTTGCTGCACTATCTGGGCGGGCTGGTAGAGGCCGACGAGGTGGATGGTCGCATCTTCAATGCGGTCGGCCCAGAGCTGCTCAGCTATCAGCAGCAGTTGCAGAAGTTCGCCGCCCATATCGGCAAGCGCTGCCCCATCATTCCCATCCCGTTTCTGAGTCCGCGCCTCTCCGCCTGGTGGCTGCAGTTTGTCACCTCGGTGCCGCAGCCGGTGGCCAAGGCGCTGGTGGGCGGTCTCAAGCACGATATTCCAGCCGATGACAGCCCGCTGTGCGCCTTGCTGCCGCAGACCCTGCTCAGCTTCGACGAGGCGCTGGCGGAGAGTCTGGCGCTGGAGCAGAAGCTGGGAGCCGAACAGCAGGGGCAGGAGACGCCGCTCGGCCTGCGCTGGCGCCATCCCGAATATGGCTTCTACGACCGCACCGCCAGCGGCGAGGCCATCTGTCTCGCCTCTCCCGAGGTGGTGTGGCAGGTGTTGCAGCAGCTGGGGGGTGAGCAGCGCTACTTCTACATGAACCAGCTGTGGGTGGTGCGCGAATGGATGGATCATCTGATCGGCGGCCCGGCCCGCACCCGTGGCCGCACCAATCCCGATCGCTTCGTGAAGGGTGACATGCTCGACTCCTGGCAGATCCTCGGCGTGGATGAGGGGCGCAGGCTCGATCTCTTGTTCAACATGAAGGCCCCGGGCGTCGGGCGGCTGGAGTTCAACATCCTGCCGGAGGAGTCCGGGTTGACCCGCATCCGGGTCACCGCTCACTGGCATCCGCAGGGCGCCTGGGGGCTGGCCTACTGGCTCGCCATGCTGCCGTTCCACCTCTTTATCTTTCAGGGGATGACCGAAGCCATCGCCCGTCAGGCTGAGGCGAGGGCAGGTATCCCGGTGATGGATTAACCCCTCTTCACATCATTCCCGCTGATAGAGTGCCCCGTTCGGGGCACTTTTTATGCGGCGGCCATGCCCGGTTATGGCAGATAGTGGTAGGCGTCTCATGGCAAAGGCTGGCATCATGCCGCGGTCTTGTTTACCGCGGATAGATAATCAGTCAGAAAAAGAAGGGATTATGAAGAAAAAACCGTCAATTTTGGGGGGCGCCTGCATCATTGCCAGCGTCTGCGTGGGAGCCGGCATGCTCGGTCTGCCGAGTTCGGGGGCGGGGGCCTGGACCCTCTGGTCGGTGCTGGCGCTGACCGTCACCATGGTGATGATGACCCTCTCCGGCTGGATGCTGCTGGAATCCTTCCAGCACCACGACATGCGGGTCTCCTTCAATACCGTGACTCGCGAGCTGCTGGGGGAGAAGCTCAATCTCCTCAACAACCTCTCGGTCTACTTTGTTGGCGGCATTCTGCTCTACGCCTATATCACCTCCTCCGGTGCCATCCTGCAGGGCATTCTGGGGATCGACAGCAAGCTCGCGTCCGTGCTGTTCGTGGCGCTCTTCTCTGCGGTGGTGTGGCACTCGACTCGCGCTGTTGACCGTATTTCGGTGGTACTGATCGCCTTCATGATCCTCAGTTTCGCCCTCGGGGTGGCCGGGCTGCTCGGCAGTATCAAGCTGCCGACCCTGCTCGATCTGGCGGGCAGCGAGAGTCGCTACGCCCCCTATGCCATGGCGATGCTGCCGGTGGCGCTCACCTCGTTTGGTTATCACCACTCTGTTGCCTCCCTGCGTGCCTACTACCAGAACGAGCAGCAGGCCAGATGGGCCATTCTGGGGGGAACCCTGATCGCGCTGGCGCTCTACGTACTCTGGCTGTTGGGGATCTTCGGCAACCTGCCCCGTCAGGATTTTGCTCCCGTGATTGCCAAGGGGGGTGACGTGAGTGTGCTGCTCTCCGCGCTTTCAGGGGTGATCGAATCGGAGAAGGTGGCCAGCGCCATCAACGGCTTCTCCATGGCGGCCATTCTCTCCTCCTTTATCGGGGTGGGGCTCGGGGTGTTCGACTATCTGGCTGATCTGTTCAAGTTCGACAACAGCCGCGCCGGTCGCTGCAAGACCTGGGCGGTCACCTTCCTGCCGCCGTTGGTGCTCTCCCTGCTCTTCCCGTTCGGCTTCCTGCTGGCCATCGGCTATGCCGGTGCCGCCGCCACCATCTGGACCTGCATCATCCCGGCATTGCTGGTGCTGCGCACCCGGGCGCGGGCCGAGCGGGGCGAAGTGACACCCCACTTCGTCACCCCCGGCGGCAAGCTGATGGCCTGGCTGCTGATCCTGTTCGGATTGGCGACCGCGCTGTTCCACTTCCTGTCGATGGCAAATCTGTTGCCGGTCTATCTGGGCAACTGAGTCAGGTCTACAACTCTGACAGAAAGGGCGGTAAGGCCAACTTGCCGCCCTTTTTGCGCCATTTTTACCCCACGCAGCAGGATCTATAACTAAAGTGGTATGTGTGAGTGGGGTAAGGTGCTGAAATAACTGGTCTGATCTGGCTGATGGCAGCATGATCTGCTGGGCATGTCCACCGCTTTCTTTTATGATCCCCGCCCTTCTGCGTGCCCCCTGTCGGCACCTCATTTGCACCAACCACATCGGGGTCCCCCATGTCCGATCTGCGTCAAGAAGCACTCGATTACCACGCCCAGCCCGTACCGGGCAAAATTGCCATCGCCCTGACCAAGCCTGCCGAAACCGCCCGCGATCTGGCGCTGGCCTACAGCCCGGGTGTTGCCGAGCCGGTGCGCGAGATCGCCGCCAACCCGGCCGATGCCTATCGCTATACCGGCAAGGGCAATCTGGTGGCCGTCATCTCCAACGGCACCGCCATTCTGGGTCTGGGTAATCTGGGGCCGCTGGCCTCCAAGCCGGTGATGGAGGGCAAGGCCCTGCTGTTCAAGCGCTTTGCCGGCATCGACGCCATCGACATCGAGGTGAAGCACGAGACCAGCCAGCAGTTCATCGACACGGTGGCGGCCATCGCCGATACCTTCGGTGGCATCAATCTGGAAGATATCAAGGCACCTGAGTGTTTCGAGATTGAAGAGGCGCTGATCGCACGCTGCGATATTCCGGTGTTCCATGATGACCAGCACGGTACCGCCATCGTCACCGCCGCCGGTCTGCTTAACGCGCTGGAAGTGCAAGGCAAGCAGATCAGTGACAGCCGCATTGTGTGCATGGGGGCTGGGGCTGCCGCCACCGCCTGCATGGATCTGCTGATCAAGTGTGGCGCCAGAGCGCACAACATCTTCATGCTGGATCGTCAGGGTGTTATCCACACCGGCCGCAGCGATCTCAACAAGTACAAGCAGCGCTTCGCCAACGAGACCCCGCTGCGCACCCTGATGGATGTCATCGAAGGGGCGGATGTGTTTGTCGGTGTTTCCGGCCCAGACGTGTTGCCCGCCGAAGCGGTCGCCCTGATGGCGCCCAATCCGGTGATCTTCGCCTGCTCCAACCCGGATCCGGAGATCAAGCCGGCGCTGGCCCACGGGGTGCGCAGCGACCTCATCATGGGTACCGGTCGCTCCGATTACCCGAACCAGATTAACAACGTGCTCTGTTTCCCCTTCATCTTCCGCGGTGCCCTCGATGCCCGTGCCAGCCGCATCAACGATGCCATGAAGATTGCCGCGGTCGAGGCGATCCGTGCGCTGGCCAAGGAGCCGGTGCCGGCCGAGGTACTGACCGCCGCCGGGGTGAGCGAGCTCGCCTTCGGCAAGGATTACGTTATTCCCAAGCCGATGGATGCCCGTCTGCTGCCGCGGGTTGCCCGCGCCGTGGCGCTGGCAGCGGTCGCCTCCGGCGTCGCCCGCATCGAGCTGCCCGCGGACTACATGCTGTAATCCGGCATTGCAAACGGCCCCATAGCGGGGCCGTTTTTATCTCTGCTTCTGACGACAGCCAGATACGCCATCCGGGTGACAGGTTGGGGCAGATGGAGGCAAATCGGGTGCAAAGGTGGTCAAACAGCGCTCTCCTCTGACACAATATTGCCACTATGACGCTAACGAGAATCAAGATGCAGCAGCCTGTCAGCGGCCGTTTGGCCCACGCCCTCTCCTTCTTGCGCCATGATGGCCGCCACTTTGCCCAGTTTGTCTGGGGCCGTTTCCAGCAGGACAGATTGACGGTTACCGCCGGTTATCTGGCCTATGTCACCCTGCTTTCGCTGGTGCCGATGATCGCCGTGGTCTTTGGCATGATGTCAGCCTTCCCGGTGTTCCAGAGCCTCAAGCAGGCGATGGAGCAGTTCGTCTACCACAACTTCGTGCCGACCGCGGGCGACATGCTCAAGGAGTACATCGACGGCTTCGTCGCCAATGCAACCAACACCACGGCCGTGGGGATAGGGGCGCTGGTGGTGGTGGCGCTGATGCTGATCTCCGCCATCGACAAGAACCTCAACTACATCTGGCGTTCGACCCAAGGCCGCCCGCTGGCGCAGGCCTTTGCCATGTACTGGATGATCCTGACCCTGGGGCCCGTGCTTATCGGGGCCAGTATCGCCATCTCCTCCTACATCTTCTCGCTGCGGCTGTTTGGCGCCGAGAGCCTGTTCGGCATCGGTTATCTGCTGCTGCGCGGCTTGCCATTCCTCTTCTCGGTGCTCACCTTCCTGCTGGTCTATACCGTGGTACCTAACTGCAAGGTGCGGCTGATCCACGCCTTTATCGGTGCGCTGGTAGCTGCGACCCTGTTCGAGCTGGCCAAGCGCGGCTTTGCCATCTACATCACCAACTTCCCCTCCTATCAGGCCATCTACGGCGCGCTGGCCACCATCCCGATCCTGTTTGTCTGGGTCTATCTCAGCTGGCTAGTGGTGCTGCTGGGGGCTGAAACCACGGCCTGCCTCGGTGAATATGAGAAACCGGCGAGTGAGGAGCTGGGCTAAGCCATCGCCTTGGCCATTGGTTTATTGGTAGCATCGACGACCGCCCCTGTGAGGGGGCGGTCGTGCTGTTTTCAAAGGAGAGGGATGTGATTGCATTGATTCAGCGGGTCAGCGAGGCCAGCGTGACTGTCGAGGGGGAGGTGACCGGCGCCATCGGTCAGGGGCTGCTGGTACTGCTCGGGGTGGAGCAGGGGGATGATGAGGCCAAGGCCGACAAGCTGCTGCACAAGGTGAGCGGCTATCGGGTCTTCAGTGACGAGAATGGCAAGATGAACCTCAATGTCAGCCAGATCGGCGGCAGCCAGCTGGTGGTCTCCCAGTTTACCCTAGCGGCCGACACCAAGAGCGGGATGCGCCCCAGCTTCTCCTGCGGAGCTCACCCGAGCGAGGCCGAGCGCCTCTATGACTACTTCGTGGCCAAGGCTGCTGCCAGCGGCATCCCGACCGCAACCGGGCGTTTTGCCGCCGACATGAAGGTGGCGCTGGTCAACGAGGGGCCAACGACCTTCTGGCTACAGGTCTGAGGATGTTTCGTCCCGCGGTGTGACGTGGACGATCACGTTGATAAGCCCCGCTACCGGATAGGGGGTTGCCGGGCCAATCCACTGTTCGATCAGCGTCAGGGCGTGGGTTAGCTCAAGCGCGGTGCGTGGCAGCAGGTTGATCACCAGCGTGCCGCAGAGGCGGGGAGCCAGCGCCCGGTAGAGTCGCTCCTGAAACAGCAGCAGCGGGTTGCCATCCTGACTGAAGAGATCGAGCAGGATGAGATCGTACTGCTGTTCGCTCTGCTCCAAAAAGGCGAGGGCATCGACCTGATGGAGTGCCGGAGCGGCGTGTTCATCGCTCTCCTGATACTGGAAAAACTGCTGATAAACGGTCAGTACCTCTTCGTCGAGGTCAACGCACTCGTGGCGTGCATCGGGCCAGCGCTGACTCAGATGGCGGGTGAGATCGCCGCCACCCAGACCCAGTTCTAGGATCCGGGTGGCCTGCTCCGGCAGCAGGCATGCGATGACCCGTTGATGGGGCAGACAGAGGATCGCGGGGTCGGCGAGCGACATGGCGGATTGCACCACGCCGTCTATCTCCAGCCAGCGGTGCTGGTCATTTTCCTGTACCGTGAGGCGGCGCTGGGGTTTGACGCTGAGGTGCAACAAGTGATCGGCTTGGTACGCTTGCAGATTGAAGTCCATGAATTTGCACGGCAAGATGGTTTCCGACCAGTGTAACTCAAGGATGAAACTATGTACCGGGTAGTCACCCCTCAGACAGTCGCCGAGCTGGATGCCTACTACCAGTTGCGCTGGGAACTTCTGCGTAAACCCTTCAATCTGCCCGTCGGTTCCGAGCGGGACGAGTACGACACCGTCGCCATTCACCGGCTGATGCTGGCACCCGATGGCACTCCCATTGCGGTGGGCCGCCTCTTTATCGGTGGTGACGAGGCGCAGATCCGCTTTATGGCGCTGCGTCCCGAATACCGCGGCCAGGGGCTGGGTGCCCAAATGGTGGAAGATCTCGAGCAGTTGGCCCGCAGCGAGAAGGTGAAACGGCTGGTGATGAACGCCCGTCAGGAGGCGGTGGAGTTCTATCGCAAGTGCGGCTTTCTCGAAGTAGGGGGCGGCCCCGTCTCCTTTGGCCGCATTCCCCATCGCCAGATGATCAAATCCCTGAGCCCGTTGCAGACTATCCAGTATCGGCCGGAGTGGTGTCAGGATCTCACCACCCGCTGGTCGCGCGGGGTGCCCATCAGCGAGAAGATGGGGATGCACATCAGCCACTACGACGGCCAGACCTTCCACCTCAAGGCCAATCTGGCGGCCAACTTCAACGTGCATGGCAGCATGTTCGCCGGCAGTGTCTACAGCCAGTGCGTGCTGGCGGGCTGGGGGCTGATCTGGCTGCAGCTTAAAGAGGAGGGGCTGGTGGGCGAGCCGGTGCTGGCCGAGAGCACCATCAAATATCATGGCCCGGTCGATGAGGAGCCCGAGGCGCGAGTGGCCCGCGAGGGGATGCCCGCCGTGCTGCAGCCGCTCAAACGGGGGGAGCCTGCCACCTTCAGCCTCAAGATCCAGCTGTTCAGCGGCAGCAAGCTGGCGGCGGAGTTCTGCGGTCACTACGTGGTGCAGCCGCCCCGCCGCCCGGGCCAGTAACCGCGTCGTTTCCCCATCAAACAACAAGGCCTCATCATGAGGCCCTGTCTGTTTTTACCCTTGCTGGCTGTCGCTTGTCTGCCCGGCTTGGGTCTGCACTTGGGCCTGGTTTTGGGCTTTCGTTGCGGGAGCCGGTCGCCAGAGCGGCGCACTGTTGCCTTGCGGCGGATAGCGTACTCCCACTTCCCAGCCGCAAGAGTCCTGCTTCTGCGGGAAGCTCCAGGCCAACGTGGGGGCAGTTAGCGGCCCGCGCCACTGGCCGAGCAGCTCGGCGCAGCGGTTGCCGTTGAGGATCCCCAGATCGAGCTGCCACTGTTCGTTGACCAGATCGATCCCCCCTTGCAGCGCCAGCAGATGGGTGATGGTGGAGGCGCCAGCCTGCTCGACTTGTAGTTGCCCCTTGTCGATCTTGCCCTGCAGCTTGATGCGGTAGAAGGGGGTGTCACCCTCCTGCATCGCCTGCCACAGCTGATCCGGCGTCAGGGTGGGCGGGGTCGCGCCCTTGAACCACTCATCCAGCAGCGGATCTATCTTTACTTTGTCCCAGAACGGCTCGTCGGCATCGAGGGCAAAGCTGCCCTGCAGGGTCTGGCGCCACTCGCCCGCCGTTTTGCCGTGTTCGGCTTGCAGGTCGGCGCTCACGTCCGCCTTGCCAGCGAACGAGACAGGGAAGTGGAATATCTTGCCCCATTGCTGCAGATCCAGCTTGGTCGCCTGCAGTTGGAGGCGGCTGTTCTGGCCCGGTTCGCGGCCCCACTGGCCGCTCATGCTGAGGCTGCCCTCATCCGGCAGCGAGCTGGTGAGTTTGCCCAGTTGCCAGGAGCCGGGGGTCAGTTCCCCATCCAGCTCGCCGTTGCGGGCGCTGAGGCCATCCCACACCAGCTCGAACCACTTGCTCTCGATACGGGCGCGGCCGAGCAGCGGGCCGGGTTGGTTATCGCGCAGGGCGAGATCACTCAGATAGAGCTGCCAGCCGGTCAGCGACAGAGGGATGGAATCGTCGAAGGAGAGCACCTTGAGCTTGTCGAACGCCAGCTTGCGGATATCGACCTGCTGCGGGCGCCAGCTCTGCCAATCCTGCCACCACCCCTGTGGCAGGCTGATATCCATGCCGCTCAGCGCCACGTCTTTCAGGGTCAGCTTCTGCTGCTGGCTATCGAGGGAGAGCTCGACATTGAACTCCCCTTCATAGGCCTTGCCCCGCAGTTCACCGTCGATCTGCTGGGGCGAGAAGGCGAGCTTGCCCTTGATCTCCTCCAGCTGGAACAGGCCGCGGCCCATGTCGCCCAGGGTGCCGCTCAGATAGCCGGTGGGCTGGTTGCCCGCCTGCCAGTTGAAGGCGGTGAGCTGGCCGCTGAAGTTGTTGAAGGAGAGCTCCTGATTGATGTCGTTGAGGCTGACGCCGTCCAGATGACCGCGATCCAGCGACACGCTTTGCAACGGGAAGCGCTGCGGGAAGCCTTGTTGTGTCAGATCGCCCAGCTCCACCCGCATGCCGCGCGCCTTGAGATCGTGCAGTTGCAGGGTGCGAGCGGGCCAGTCCAGCACCATGCCGCTCTCCAGCAGACCGTCAAACAGGTTGGTCACCAGCTTGTCGCTGCGCAGCACTTCCCCTTCCAGCCTTCCTTGCAGGTTGAGGCGGGCGAAGGTGAACTGTGGGGTCTCCAGCTGGCCGATATTGAGGCTCAGGTTGGCCTGTGGCTGCCGTTTCGGGTCGATCAGCTCCCAGTCACTCAGGGTGGCATTGAGGCCGCGCAGGGTCAGCTCGGGGCTCTCCAGACTGAGCCGGTCTATGGTGCTGTCACTGATGGTGAGGGAGTGCACCGGCAGGCTCGGTAGCAGATTGGATAACGATTGAGGCAGCGGCAGCTTGATGGCGGGACGAATGAGATCGAGATGGGCGATGCGCACGTCGCGGCTCAGCCAGTCGATGCTCTCGATTTCCAGATAGATCTTGTCGAGTGAGACTGCATCGCCGTAACGCACCTGCTCTGCCAGCAGGGTGTAAGGGTGCAGCGGGTTGAACACCAGTCGCCCTATGGTGACCGGCACGCCGGTCTGCTGGCTGATCCAGCTGGCGATGGGGCCTTTGGCGCGCTCGGCGTCGAACAGGCCGAGGGCAACCCAGACAAACAGCAGCAGGAAGGCGAAGGTGTAGAGCAGGCCGCGTAGCCAGGAATTCATGGGTGCTTTCCTCCTGTTTTGGGATTGGTTGTCAGGCGTTTGAGTAGTGGTCTCGCAGACCGAGCCAGCGCCGTATCAAGGGTTCGACATGACTCGGATGCCTATCCATAAGGACATGTGCCCATCTTCTGCATCTACCTCGATCAGGCATTGGAATAGTGATCCCGTAAGCCGAGCCAACGGCGAATCAAGGGTTCGACATGGCTTGGGTGCCTATCCATAAGGAAGCGCGCCATTTTTTGCACCTGTGGAATAAGCGGCTGATCCCGCACCAGATCAGCGATCTTGAGATCGGCCAGACCGGTCTGGCGGGTGCCGAGCAGTTCCCCCGGGCCGCGCAGTTCCAGATCGCGCTGGGCGATGAGGAAGCCGTCGTTGGTCTCCCGCAGCACCCCGAGCCGGCTCTGGGCCGTCTTGGACAAGGGGGCATGATAGAGCAGCACGCAGTGAGAGGCCACCGCCCCCCGGCCAACCCGGCCGCGCAGCTGGTGCAACTGCGCCAGCCCGAGCCGTTCCGGGTTCTCGATGATCATCAGGCTGGCGTTGGGCACATCCACCCCCACCTCGATGACGGTGGTGGCGACCAGCAGTTGCAGTATGCCTGCCTTGAACTCCTCCATCACCCGTTGTTTCTCCACCGGCCGCATCCGGCCGTGTACCAGCCCGATATGCAGACCGGGCAACAGGTTCTGCAGCTCGGCAGCGGTATCCTCGGCGGCCTGACACTCCAGCACCTCCGACTCCTCGATCAGGGTGCAGACCCAGTAGGCCTGCTTGCCCTCGGTGCAGGCGAGTTTGACCCGCTCGATTACATCGCCGCGACGGCTGTCGGGCAGCGCGACTGTGGTGATGGGGGTGCGGCCCGGCGGCAGTTCGTCGATGACCGAGGTGTCGAGGTCGGCATAGGCGGTCATCGCCAGGGTGCGGGGGATCGGGGTGGCGGTCATGATGAGTTGATGGGGATGCACCCCCTCACGTTCCCCTTTCTCGCGCAGGGCGAGGCGCTGATGCACCCCGAATCTGTGCTGTTCATCGATGATGACCAGCGCCAGACGCTGGAACACCACCTGCTCCTGAAAGATGGCGTGGGTGCCCACCACCATCTTGACGCTGCCATCTTTGATCGCGGCCACCGACTCTTCCCGCGCCTTGCCTTTCTGTTTGCCCGCCAGCCAGCCGACTCCGATGCCGAGCGGCTCCAGCCACTTGGCGAAGTTGATGGCGTGCTGTTCTGCCAGCAGCTCGGTCGGCGCCATCAGCCCCACCTGACAGCCGTTGCCGATGGCCTGCAGGGCGGCCAGCGCTGCGACCAGGGTCTTGCCGGATCCCACATCCCCCTGCACCAGCCGCATCATGGGGTGGCTCTGTTGCAGATCCTTACTTATCTCCGCTACTACCCGGCTCTGGGCGCCGGTGGGCTTGAACGGCAGGGCGCCGAGCAGCTGTTCAACTAGCTCGGGCGCTGGTTTGAGGGCGCGGGCCAGCTGGGTTTGTGCCTGAGCGCGCACCTTCAAGACCGAGAGGTTGTGCGCCAGCAGCTCCTCCAGTACCAGTCGCTGCTGGGCCGGATGCTGGCCGCTTTCCAGCAGCGGCAGCGCCACCGAGGGAGGCGGGCGGTGCAGCAGCTTCAGGGCGGCGGCCAGCTCAATCTGATGGGGATAGAGTCCGGCGGGCAGCAGCTCCTCCACGCCATAGAGATCGAGCTGGGCCAGCGCCTGATCGGTGAGGTTGCGCAGGGTGAGCTGGCGCAGCCCTTCGGTAGTCGGGTAGACGGGGGTGAGCGCCTCTTCGGTCTGACCGGCTTGCTCCTCGCCGAGCAGCTTGTACTCGGGGTGGGCCATCTCCAGCCCGTATTTGCCGGGGCGCACCTCGCCAAAGCAGCGGATCAGGCGGCCCGCCGCCAGACTGTTTTTCTGGGCGGCGGTGAAGTTGAAGAAGCGCAGGGTGAGGGTGCCGGTGCCATCGCTGATGCGACAGACCATCATGCGGCGGCGCCCCATCACCAGCTGAGTGTCCTGGATTTCGCCCTCGACGGCGCCGTGCAGACCGGGCGGCAGATCGCCGATGGGCCACACCTGGGTACGGTCCTCGTAGCGCAGGGGGAGGTGGAACAGCAGATCCTGTACCGTGGCCAGCCCCAGCCGCTCGAGCTTCTCCAGCATCTTGCTGCCGACACCCTTGAGGCTATCGAGAGGAATTTTATCCAATTTCATCAATTAGATGCCCGAAAACACTGTAAATATGTCCAGATGATAGGGGTTGTTGAGGGGCCGATGCAAGCCGAGTTGCTGCTGGCAGGGCCGCCAACGTAGGGGAAACGGCGGATATAACAAAGGCCTGCCGAAAACGGGAGGCCTTTGTGTGGTTGCCAACAGGCAAGGTGCGGGCGCATGGCGCCCAGGGTCAGATGATGCGTTTAAGCAGCAGGTGGGCCTTGACCCGGTGGATCCGTCCCAGCAGCTTGCGCACCTGTTCCGGGTAGTCCTGAATCTGCTCCACCTGATCGAAGTGGCTGATCCGCTTGGTGTTGGTCAGGATGTTCTCCCGCTCCGCATTGAACTGGGGACGCAGCAGGTGGCGGCGATCGTGTACCAGCAGGCCATTCTCCAGATCCAGCGCCCAGGCGCGGGGGTTGAGGTTGTTGCCGGTGAGCAGGGCCCACTCGTCATCCACGAAGATCCCCTTGAGATGGTAGGAGTTGCGCTCGCAACACCAGAGCATCAGGTTGAGGCGACCGTCGTCGATGTGGCGCTGGTTGCGCTCGGCAAACTTGCGCAGGTTGGTTTCGTAGAGATAGGGCAGGCCGCCAATGGTGGAGAACTTCTCCTCCGGCGGGATGAAGAAGTCGTTGGCGGTCTTGTCGCCCACTACGATGGTCACCTTGCAACCGCGCTGCAGCAGATCCTCGATATCCTTGCTCAACTCCTTGGGCGGGTTGAAGTAAGGGGTGCAGATGAAGATCTCCCGCTCGGTGGCACGCACCAGATTGCGGATCATCAGGTTGAGCTGATTGTTGCGCTTGCCCAGACCCACCATGGGGGTGACGGCCACCTCCTGGGTGTTGACCGGCATGGTGCTGAAGCGGTACTGGCTCTGGCGCAGGTTCTGCTTGAAGCGGCGGATCGGCCCTTTCAGCTGTTTGGCGCTGGGGATGTCGCTGTGATCCAGTCGCTGCACCGCGTCGCTCTTCACGAACAGATCATCCACGTAGTTGACCATGCTGCGGGCCAGCTCCGGGCTGGTGATCTGGTGATAGCGATCGAAGCGGTAGCGATCCTGCTGGTGCAGGTAGATGTCGTTGAGGCTGGCGCCGGAGTAGAGCACCACATCATCGAAGATGAAGCCCTTGAGGTGGAGCACGCCGAGCAGCTCGCGCCCCTTGACCGGTACGCCGTAGATTTCGATCTGGTGCTCGTGTTCGGCAGCCATGGCCTGATACATCAGGTGGTTGCCGCCCTGCTTGCCTTTGCCGATCAGGCCGCGCTGGGCACGGTGGAAGTCGACGAACAGCTTGATGTCGAGGGCCGGATTGCGCCGCTTGGCGGCGTAGAGGGCGGAGAGGATCTCCCGGCCTGCTTCGTCATCCTGCAGATAGAGCGCGACCAGATAGATGCGCCGGGTGGCACTGGCGATAAGCGCAAGAATGCGGCGTTTGAAATCCTGGGCGCTGTAGAGCACTTCAAACTGATCCGCTGCGACGGCGATCTGGGGCAGGCGCGCCAGCAGTTGTCGATAATGGGCCGATGAATGCATAGATAAACCTGAAATCACGGGGTTAAGCGTTCCACTCGGAGCGATGAATAGGCGATTCTAGCAATCTCGCCCTCTGGGCCAAAGCAAGAATCATCAGAAAGATGAAAAAGGCCTCACGAGTGAGGCCTTTTTGTCAGCATTTCGCCCTTGTCAGAGGAAGCTGTAGATGATCATCGCCATCACGCCGCCGGTGGTGCCGATGATGGTCTCCATCACGGTCCAGGTCTGCAGGGTCTGCTTCTCGGTGAGGCCGAGGTAACGGTTGGCCAGCCAGAAACCGGAGTCGTTGACGTGGGAGAGCACGATGGCACCGCCGCCGATGGCGATGGTGACGGCCGCCAGCTGGGCGCCGTTCAGACCGAGGGGCTCCAGCATCGGCAGCACCAGACCACAGGCGGTCAGCATGGCGACGGTGGCGGAGCCCTGAATCACCCGTACCGCAGCAGCCAGGATAAAGGCCAGCGCGACGATGGGCAGACCGGAATCGGCCAGCATGTTGCCAAGGGCAGCACCCACACCGGAATCAACCAGCACCTGCTTGAAGACGCCACCGGCACCGGTCACCAGAATGATGACGCCCGCCGGCTGGATGGCGCTGTTGCAGACGCTCATCACCTCGTCACGGGACATGCCGCGGCGAATACCCAGCAGATAGAAGGCGGCCAGACAGGCGACCATGATGGCGGTGAAGGGGTGACCGATGAACTCCAGCCAGTTGTGCAGGGTGGAGCCTGCCTCGACGAAGCGACCGACGATGGTCTTGAGGCCGATCAGCAGCAGCGGCAAACCGATGAGGCCCATGGCCAGCCCAAAGGAGGGCAGGGATTTGCTGTCATCGTGGATGCTGTTCTGGGCATCGGCAGGCAGCGGCACATCGACGATCTTGCTGATGAAGTCACCGAACAGCGGGCCAGCAAGGATCAGCGCCGGTACGGCGGCGATCAGGCCGAACAGGATCATGTAGCCGAAGTCGGCACCCAGCTGGGATGCCACCAGGATCGGGCCCGGCGCCGGGATAAGGAAGGCTTGGCAAGTGGCGATACCGGCCAGCAGAGCGATACCGATCTTCACCACGCTGCCGCCGCCACGACGGACGATGGCGAAGGCGACGCCGATCAGCAGCACCACGGCCACATCGAAGAAGAGCGGCAGGGCGCAGACAAAGCCGGTCAGGGCCATGGCCCAGTTGGCGCGCTTGACGCCGAACTTGCCGAGGAGGGTGTGAGCCACCCGGTCTAGAGCACCGGTCACTTCCATCACCTTGCCAAACATGGCGCCCAGCGCCACCACTACCGCGACGAAACCGAGGGTGCCACCCATCCCTTTCTGGATGGTGTTGGCGATGTCGGCCGGATTCATGCCAGCGGCGAGACCCGCCACCATGGAGACCAGGATCAGGGCTACCACGGCGTGGAGCCGGGCCTTCATCACCAGGAAGAGCAGCAGCACAATCGAGCCGGCGGCTGTCATGATCAGGGAGAGGTCAGACATTGTTATGCGTTCCTTTTTCCAAGTTCAGTCGTGACACCTTGCCGATCCGTCGGCAAACCATATCTTTATGATTTATTTAGATTTATGGCAAGGGCTCAACATCATATGCCCAGGTGACTATGGGTTTGCTCAGTCTGTGGCAGACTTCACATTTTCAATCGTTACCGGTAACATGTTACCGGTAACGTGTTAGATTAGAACCCATCAACAGCTGGTTTTTTGAAAAGTGGGACAGAGGTCAAATTATGGCGGGTAAGTGCATTATCGTGATGGGTGTGTGTGGTAGCGGCAAATCCAGCGTGGGTCTGAAAGTGGCCGAAGCGCTGGGCGCCAAGTTCATCGATGGTGATGACCTGCACCCCAAGGCCAACATCCAGAAGATGGCTGGCGGCAACCCCCTCAACGATGAGGATCGTGCCCCCTGGCTGGAGCGGATCCGCGACGCCGCCTACAGTCTCGAGCAGAAGAACGAGACCGGCATCATTGTCTGTTCCGCCCTCAAAAAGAAGTACCGCGACCAGATCCGCGAAGGCAACGAGTCGGTCAGCTTCATCTTCCTCGATGGCAGCCAGCCGTTGATCCTCGAGCGGATGCGTGCCCGCAAGGGCCATTTCATGCGTGAAAGCATGGTACAAAGTCAGTTCGATACTCTGGAGCGCCCGGATGGCGAAGCCGGTGTATTCCACATTGATATAGACGGCACCTTCGAACAGGTGGTTGACCGCGCCGTCACAGCATTGGAGCAAGCCCAATGATTCATCAGGTAATTTCCGACGTCACCGCCCGCATCCGCGAGCGCAGTGTCGCCCGTCGTCAGGCATTTCTGGCCCGCATCCAGCGTCAGGCAGAGCAGGGCAAGACCCGCGCCGCGCTGGCCTGTGGCAACCTGGCCCACGCCGTGGCCGCCTGCAGCAGTGACGAGAAGGGTCGCATTCTCGATATGACCCGCGCCAACGTCGGCATCGTCACCGCCTACAACGATATGTTGAGCGCCCATCAGCCCTATCAGGGCTATCCGGATCAGATCAAGGCAGTGCTGGCCGAGCTGGGCCACAGCGCCCAGGTTGCTGGCGGCGTGCCCGCCATGTGCGATGGCGTGACCCAGGGTCAGCCGGGGATGGACATGTCCCTCTTCTCCCGCGACCTGATCGCCCAGGCGACCGCGCTCTCTCTTTCTCACAACACCTTCGATGCCACCCTGCTGCTCGGCATCTGCGACAAGATCGCTCCGGGCCAGATCATGGGGGCCCTCTCTCACGCTCACCTGCCGACTGCATTTGTTCCTGCCGGCCCGATGGCGAGCGGCATCAGCAACGACGAGAAGGTGAAGGTGCGTCAGAAGTACGCCGCCGGTGAAGTGGGTCGCGACGCCCTGCTGGAGATGGAGTGCGGCGCCTACCACGCGGCAGGCACCTGTACCTTCTACGGCACCGCCAACACCAACCAGCTGGTATTCGAGGCCATGGGCCTGATGCTGCCGGGCTCTGCTTTTGTGCACCCGCATAGCGAGCTGCGCCGCGCCCTGACCGCCGAAGCGGCCCGTCGTATCAGCGCCATGATCCCGGGCTCCCCGGCCTATCGCCCGCTGAGCGAGGTGCTGGATGAGCGCTCGCTGGTCAACGGTCTGGTGGCCCTGCTCGCCTCCGGCGGCAGCACCAACCACAGCATCCACATGGTGGCGCTGGCCCGCGCCGCCGGTCTGGTACTGACCTGGGATGACATCAGCGATCTCTCCGACGTGGTGCCGCTCTTGGTTCGCATGTACCCGAACGGCCCGGCCGACGTAAACGCCTTCGAACAGGCAGGCGGCGTGCCCGGCCTGATGCGCCGTCTGGCGCAAGAGGGGCTGATCCACATGGACGCCACTCCGGTCTTTGGCGAGATGCAGGATTACCTCAGCCGTCCGGCATTGGTCGATGGCCAGCTGGTATGGCAGCCGGTCGGCGAGAGCGGCGACGCGAGCGTGCTGTCACCTTCCGGCAGCGTATTCCAGGCCACCGGCGGCACCAAGCTGCTGGCGGGCAATCTGGGCCGCGCCGTGGTCAAGGTCTCCGCCGTGGCTCCCGAGTATCGGGTGATTGAAGCACCAGCGCGGGTCTTCTCTTCCCAGCATGCGGTGGAAGCGGCCTACAAGGCGGGCGATCTCAATCAGGATGCCGTGATCGTGGTGCGCCACAATGGCCCGGCCGCCAACGGCATGCCGGAGCTGCACAAGCTGATGCCGGTGCTCGGCAACCTGCAGAAAGCGGGTTACAAGGTGGCGCTGGTCACCGATGGCCGCCTCTCCGGTGCCTCCGGCAAGATCCCGGCCGCCATCCACGTCACTCCGGAAGCGCTGCACGGCGGGGCCATCGGCCTGCTGGCCGATGGCGACCTGCTACGGGTTGACGCGGTAAACGGCAGTCTCGACTGCCTGACCGATTTGAGTGGCCGTACCCAGGCCGAGATTGACCTCACTCTGGAACAAGAGGGGTGGGGCCGTGAACTGTTCAGCGTGATGCGTCGCGCGGTATCGAGCGCCGAGTGTGGCGCTACCATCTTTGACTAAGGAAGAGCTATGCAGAACTGGAAAGTGACCCCGGCCGAGGTGTTTGCCGCCTCCCCGCTGGTACCCGTGATGGTTATCAACGAGCTGGATCAGGCCCTGCCGATGGCCAAGGCGCTGCTCGACGGCGGCATCTCTGTCTTCGAAATCACCCTGCGCACCCCGGTGGCGCTCGATGCCATCGCCCTCATTGCCAAGGCGATGCCGGATGCCATGGTCGGTGCCGGTACCGTGCTCAACTGCGAGCAGTTTGACGCCGCCGTCGCCGCCGGTGCCCGCTTCGTCATCTCCCCGGGCATGACCCCGGCCCTGCTGGCCCACGCGGCCAAGAGCACTGCACCGCTGATCCCGGGTGTGGCAACTCCGTCTGAAGTGATGCAGGCGCTGGAAGCGGGCTATGACCATCTGAAGTTTTTCCCGGCCGAAGCGAACGGCGGCACCAAGGCGCTCTCCGCCATTGCCGCGCCGCTGCCCCAGGTGAAGTTCTGCCCGACCGGCGGTATCGGCCCGAAAAACGTGGCCGACTATCTGGCGCTCAAGTGCGTTGCCACCGTCGGCGGCTCCTGGATGCTGCCGGCCGATGCGGTCAAGAGCGGCAACTGGGAAGAGGTGACCCGCCTCTCCCGCGAAGCGGTTGAGCTGGTTAAACGCTAAGCCTCAGTTGTGCAGAAAACCAAACAGGCCACCCTCGGGTGGCCTGTTTGCTATCAGCGTGACTTAAGTGGGTGAGGGAAGGGATTACCCCAGACTCTCCCCGACATAGAGGGAGAAGCCGATATCTTTGCGGGTATCGGGTTGGGATTGGCCGTTGAGACGCGCCAGCAGCATGGTGGCCGCCTCCCGACCGATCGCTTCCCGCGGGGTGGCGATACTGGCCAGTTTGGGGGTCATGGCGTGGCCGATGTCGAGGGCGTTGCAACCGGCGATGGCGATCTGCTGGGGAACCGGGATCCACTTGGCCTGACACTGCAGCAAGGCGCCCACCGCCAGGTCATCGTTGGTGCAGAACAGGCCGTCGAGGTCGGGATAGCGCACCAGCGCCTGATCCAGCAGCTCGCCCCCCAGAGTGAAGCTGGAGGATTGTTCGGTCAGCAGATGCTGGCCGGTGAGGCCGAAGTCGGTCATCGCCTGATAGTAACCCTCCATCCGCAGCTGGGTACGCACGTCGAGCCGCGCCCCCAGATAGACCACCTTGCGTCGGCCCCGGCGCAGCATCTCTGTTACCATGGCCCGGGCCGCGGCTCTATGGTCCATGCCGACCACCATGTCGATGGGGGTTTGCGGCAGATCCATGGTCTCCACCACCGGAATGCCGGCGGTGGCGATCATTTTGCGGGTGCGTTCGGTGTGCTGGCTGTCGGAGAGGATGAGGCCATCCACATGGTAGGAGAGCAGGGACGCGACCTGCTCCTCTTCCCGCTCCGGGCTGTAGCCGTAGTGGGCCAGCAGGGTCTGGTAACCGGCCGGTCGGGTCACTGACTCGATGCCGTGGATCACCGCCGAGAAAACCTGGTTGGAGAGGGAGGGGATCAGGATGCCGATCGCCTTGCTGGTCGCGTTGGAGAGAATATCCGGCGCCCGGTTGGGGATATAACCCAGCTCTTCCACCACAGCCGCGATCCGCTCGCGGGTCCCCTCCGCTACGGTCTGCGGGTCGCGCAGATAGCGGCTGACAGTCATCTTGGTCACGCCGGTCTGGTCGGCGATATCTTGCAGGGTGGGGCGGCGCTTGCGGGTGGGGCTCATAGGGGTGTCCAGCGTGGATGTTACATGTAACATTACCGTTTTTGGCGGATAAAGTCAGCATATGAAGCCGTTTTTGCAGGAGTTTTCCGATGATCAGAGGCAAGCAGTTCGTGGATGTCCGGTTCGAGCAACAGGATGTGGAGGGGGAGCAGTTCTCGGAGTGCCGCTTTATCGGCTGCAACTTCTCCTGGCTGGATTTGAGCGATAGCCGCTTCATCGACTGCAGCTTCTACGATCGGGAGAGTGAACGGGGCTGCCTGTTGCAGGGTTGCGATCTGCGCGAGGCCAGCTTCCTGCGCTGCGATCTCACCATGGCCGATTGCAGCCGCAGCCAGTGTCTGGGGTTGGAGATGCGCGACTGTCAGGCGGTCGGCATCAACTTCGGCCACGCCAGCTTTGCCAACCAGATCACCGCCAAAAGCTACTTCTGTGAGGCCCATCTGACCGGCAACAACTTCAGCTACGCCAGCTTCGAGGGCTGTCTGCTGGAGAAGTGCGAGCTGACCGGCAACCGCTGGCAGGGGGCCAACCTGTTTGGTGCCTCGCTGGCGGGTTCCGATCTCAGCGGCTCCGAGTTTGGCCAGATTGACTGGACCAGCTTCAAGCTGCAGGGTTGCGATCTGCGCCAGTGCGATCTGCCGGGGCTGGATCTGCGCCGGGTCGATCTGCAGGGAGTACAGATCAACGAGGATCAGCAGCAGACCTTGCTGGAGCAGATCGGTCTGGTTGTCTTCCCCTGAGCCGAGCGAAAAATTAGGTAATTTTTCATCAAATTAGGCCGACAGTGGGTAGGGCGCTCCTGAAACGACAAAAGCCTGCGTGATGCAGGCTTTTGCTAGTGAGTGTGTGACGCGTTTGTCGGCCGGGTTGACTCAACCCTTGGCCAGCCATTTGGTCGGGTTGATCGCCTCGCCCTGATAGCGAATTTCGAAGTAGAGGCCCGGTCTGTCCTGACCGCCACTGTCACCGACCAGCGCCACCGGCTCACCCTGTTCCACGTTCTGGCCAACTTGGCGCAGCAGCGACTGATTGTGACCGTAGAGGCTCATATAGCCCTTACCGTGATCGATTACCAGCAGCATACCGAAGCCATCGAGCCAGTCGGCGTAAACCACTTGTCCCGGTGCGACCGCCTTGACCTGAGTTCCTTCGCTGGCGCCGATCAGGGTGCCTTTCCACTTGAGCTGGGCGGTACGGGGCGAGCCATAGGAGATGAGGATCGGTCCCTGTACCGGCCAGCGCAGGCTGCCATTGGTCTTGAGGCCGCTGTAGTGACCGGCACTGCTGATGCCCGAGCCACGCTCCGGTTTGCTGCTGGCCACCTCTTCGGCAGGTTCTGCCGGTTTGACGGTTTTGTTCTGCTGGGCAGCGAGTCGTTGTTGCTCGGCACGGCGTTGTTCGGCCAGCTTGCGCTGACGCTCCTGCTCTGCTTTCAGCTTGGCCAGCCGTTCCCGCTCGGCCCGTTCACGGCGCTCCTGCTCTTCTCGCTTGCGGCGCAGCTCCTCCAGCCGGGCTTTCAGCGCTTTCTCCGCCTTGACCAGCTTGGTGAGCTTCTGCTCGTCATCCTGTACCGATTGCTGCAACTGGTTGCGCACCTTGGCCCGGCTCTGCTGGCTGGCCAGCAGGGTCTGGTGATGCTCCTGCTGTTCGGCAAGCAGGGTCTGCAGTCTGGTCTCGGTCTCTTTGGTGGCCTGCTGGTTTTTCGCCAGCTTGTCACGGGTGGCGCGCAGGGCGTCGATGGCCTCGATGCGGGCCTTGTTGAGGTAGTCGTAGTAGTCGAGGGAGCGGCTCAGTTTGGCCGGATCCTGCTGATTGAGCAGCAGTTTCAGGTAGTCGTGGTTGCCCGCCTGAAAGGCGCTCTCCGCCTGCTTGGCCAGCAACTGCTTCTGATGTTTGGCTTGAACTTCCAGCGCCAGCTTGTCTTTTTGCAGGGTCGCCAGCGTCTGCTGGTTCTGCTTCAACTGCTGCCTGGTCTGGTTGAGTTTGGCGGCGGCGGCCGAGATGGCCTGCTCGTCAGCCTTGAGCTGGGTATTGAGCTTGGCAAGCTCCTGCTTGCTGAGCTTGATGGTCTTTTGTTGCTCTTTGATCTGGGACTGCATGGTGCCCAGCTGCTGATTGGCGGCCAAAGCCGGTTTGCTGGCGCCAAACGACAGGCAAAAAAACAGCGCGCCGGCCAACAGGCCGACGCGACTGGTTTTCTGTGAAATAACTTCGCATCCCCGCATGGGGAAGGATTATTTCAGAATCATCAGGGGCTTGCCAGTCATTTCCGGCGGCACCGGCAGACCCATCAGGGTCAGCATGGTGGGGGCCAGATCGGACAGTTTGCCACCTTCAACCACCTCGGCTTTGCGACCGAAATAGATGAGCGGAACCGGCAGATTGGTGTGGGCGGTGTGGGCCTGACCAGTCTCTTCGTCCAGCATCTTCTCGGCGTTGCCGTGGTCGGCAGTGATCAGGCACTCGCCACCCACTTCGGCCAGCGCGTCGGTCACGCGACCGATGCAGTGGTCAACAGCTTCACAGGCTTTGACGGCGGCATCGAATACACCGGTGTGACCAACCATGTCGCCATTCGGGTAGTTACAGATGATGACGTCGTACTTGCCGCTCTTGATGGCCGCAACCAGCTTGTCGGTCAGCTCTTCGGAGCTCATCTCCGGCTGCAGGTCATAAGTCGCCACTTTCGGGCTGGCCACGATCTCGCGATCTTCGCCGGTGAAGCAGGACTCTTCGCCACCGTTGAAGAAGAAGGTGACGTGAGCGTACTTCTCGGTTTCGGAGATGCGCAGCTGGGTCTTGCCCTGCTTGGCCAGCCACTCACCCAGGGTGTTGACCAGAGCGGTCGGCGGGTAGGCACAGGCAGTTTTGATGTCGGCCGCGTATTCGGTCAGCATCACGAAGTTCAGCTTCGGCTCGACTGCACGGGCGAAGCCGGTGAAGTCGGTGTCAACGAAGGCGCGGGTGATTTCACGGGCACGGTCGGCACGGAAGTTCATGAAAATCAGCGCATCGCCATCTTCCATCGGGGCCGCTTCGCCGATGCGGGTCGCCTTGACGAACTCGTCGTTCTCGTCGCGGGCATAGGCGGCAGCCAGTGCTTCGGTGGCGCTCTCGGCGGTGAACTCGCCCTTGCCCTGGGTCATCAGGTCATAGGCTTGCTGCACGCGATCCCAGCGGTTGTCGCGGTCCATGGCGAAGTAACGACCGATCATGGAGGCGAAACGACCCTTGCCCAGCTTGGCGAACAGGGCGTCGAACAGCTCGATGGAGGACTGGGCGGAGCGCGGCGGAACGTCACGGCCATCCAGGAAGGCGTGCAGGTAGATCTTCTCGGCGCCACGCTTGGCAGCCATTTCGATCATGCCCATGATGTGCTCTTCGTGGCTGTGTACGCCACCCGGGGACATCAGTCCCATGATGTGAACGGCTTTGCCGTTGGTCACGGCAGCGTCAACAGCCTTGGCCAGCTCGACGTTCTGGAAGAATTCACCGTCCTGGATGTCTTTGGAGATGCGGGTCAGCTCCTGATAGACGATGCGACCGGCACCGATATTGACGTGGCCCACTTCGGAGTTGCCCATCTGGCCATCCGGCAGACCGACGTCCAGACCGGAGCCGGAGATCAGGGTGCTGGTGTAGTCACGGGCCAGACGATCGAGGTTGGGAGTCTTGGCGGCAGCGACGGCGTTGTGCTCTTGCTTGGTGCTGTAGCCCCAACCGTCCATGATGACCAGAACCAAAGGTTTCTTAGCTGTTGACATAAGACTATGTCCTCTCGGATTGGAAAAAATGCGGGAAATGAAACTAGCGTAATATTACTACATCTGCCGAAATAGTCACCTGATAGCCAAGGGGCGCTCCCGCGGCCCCGCAAGCCACGCCTTTCCTGCCATGCTCGCTGCCCAATGATGATGGGAGCCTGCTCGCGCTTTGCCGCCAAGATGGCTGATCTTATCAATACCCCCATGTATACTCGGGCCCTTGTCTTGGTCCCTGGATAGTAGAAGATGCAAGAGTATTTGGATTTTGCGGCCCGTAACCCGCTGCTGACCGCAGCCTGGTTGGGTCTGGCTGGCACCCTGGTTTACACCACTGTGCGTGCCCGTTTGTCCCCGGTAAAAACCGTCAACAATCACACCGCGACCCTGCTGATCAACCGCGAGAATGCCACCGTGGTGGATATTCGCAGTCAGGAAGAGTACGCCAAGGGCCATCTGGCCGGTGCCCAGCACCTGCCGCTGACCCAGATCCAGAGCAATAATCTGGGCCCGGTTGAAAAGCATAAAGATGCCCCCATCATAGTGGTGTGCGAGTCGGGAATGACTGCGGGCGGCGCGGGCCGTCAGCTGAGCAAAGCTGGCTTCAAGCAGGTTTATGTGCTCGGCGGTGGCATGGCCCAATGGCGTGCAGAAAATCTGCCGGTAACCAAGAAACGCTGATTTAAGCAGGGCCTGAGCCCACTTATCCATATAACAAGGAATCAAACGAAATGGCTGACGAGATCAACAACCAGGAAGTACAACCGGAATTCCACATCCAGCGTGTTTACACCAAGGATGTCTCTTTCGAAGCGCCGAACACCCCGCACATCTTCCAGAAAGAGTGGCAGCCGGACGTCAAGCTGGATATGGATACCAAGACCAACATCCTGGCTGAGAACGTCTACGAGGTTGTCCTGACCCTGACCGTAACTTGCAAACTGGAAACCGAAACCGCCTTCCTGTGCGAAGTACAGCAAGCTGGTATCTTCACCATCGGTAACCTGCCGGAGCCGCAACTGGCTCACTGCCTGGCTGCCTTCTGCCCGAACATCCTGTTCCCGTATGCCCGCGAAGCCGTGGCCAACATGGTGAGCAAGGGTTCCTTCCCGCAGCTGAACCTGGCACCGGTCAACTTCGATGCCCTGTTTGCCCAGCACATGGCGCAAGCACAGGCCCAGCAGGCGACTGCGGAAGCCTGATAATGGCTGACCAGATCGCTATCTCGGTCTTGGGGGCGGGGTCTTATGGCTCCGCCCTTGCCATTTCTCTGGCGCGCAACGGTCATCCGACCCTGCTGTGGGGTCACGACCCTGCTCATGTCGCCGAGCTGGAACAAGACCGCTGCAACAAGGCTTTTCTGCCTGATGTCCCTTTTCCTGCCGATCTGCAGCTAACTGCGGATCTGCAAAGTGCGGTACAGGCTGCCCCCGTGCTGCTGCTGGTCGTGCCGAGCCATGTATTTGGCGATGTGCTGACCCGGATCAAGCCCTTCCTGCGCCCCGATACCCGTATCGCCTGGGCCACCAAGGGTCTGGAGCCGGACAGTGGCCGTCTGCTGCAGGATGTGGCTCGTGAAGTGCTGGGTGACGAGATGCCGCTGGCGGTCATCTCCGGCCCCACCTTCGCCAAGGAGCTGGCTGCCGGTTTGCCGACCGCCATCTCGGTCGCCTCGACTCACGACGAGTTCGCCGACGATCTCTCCCATCTGCTGCACTGTGGCCGCTCCTTCCGGGTCTATACCAATCCGGACTTCGTCGGTCTGCAGCTGGGTGGGGCGGTGAAGAACGTCATCGCCATCGGTGCCGGTCTCTCCGACGGGCTCGGGTTTGGCGCCAATGCCAGAACCGCGCTCATCACCCGGGGTCTGGTGGAGATGCAGCGTCTGGGTGCGGCGCTGGGTGCCGATGCCAAAACCTTTATGGGGATGGCGGGGCTCGGGGATTTGGTGCTCACCTGTACCGACAACCAGTCGCGCAACCGTCGCTTCGGGCTGGCCCTCGGGGCCGGCAAGGATGTGAACACCGCAATGACCGAGATCGGTCAGGTGGTTGAGGGATATCGCAACACCAAAGAGGTGCATCTGCTGGCGGCCCGCTGCGGCGTCGAGATGCCCATCTGCGAGCAGATCTTCAAGGTGCTCTACGAGGGTAAGAACCCGAAAGAGGCTGCCATCGCCCTGCTGTCGCGAGACAAGAAGGACGAGTAATCTGCCGATTGTCCATGCAAAAGGCCCCGTCATCTGGCGGGGCCTTTTCTTTGCTGCAAGGGCTG
The DNA here is from genome assembly GCF_040908445.1 of Aeromonas sp. R10-2. NCBI lineage: Bacteria > Pseudomonadati > Pseudomonadota > Gammaproteobacteria > Aeromonadales > Aeromonadaceae > Aeromonas > Aeromonas sp. R10-2. The sequence continues at coordinate 97,007 of NZ_JBFODS010000033.1, forward strand.
CAAATCAGTAGTAGGAGTGGTCGCCGCGCTGGTGCTCGGTGGCATCTTTCACACCGTTGAGCTCACCCGGGAACTTCTCCAGCAGCTGCTTCTCGATCCCCTCTTTAAGGGTGTAATCGACCATGGAGCAACCGTTGCAACCACCGCCAAACTGCAGGATGGCCAGTTTGTCTTCTGTCAGCTCGACCAGGGTGACCTTGCCACCGTGACCGGCCAGCATGGGGTTCACTTCGGACATCAACACGTACTCGATGCGCTCGATCAGCGGCGCGTCATCGGCCACTTTGCGCATCTTGGCGTTCGGTGCTTTCAGGGTGAGCTGGGAGCCCATCTGATCGGTCACGAAGTCGATGGTGGCATCCACCAGGAAGGGGGCGCTCAGGGGATCGACCATGCAGTCGAAGCCGCTGAAGGGCAGGTGTTGATCTTCCGGGTCCACGGCATCGGGCGGGCAATACGATACGCCACACTCGGCATTCTGGGTTCCCGGATTGACCACAAACACCCGGATATTGGTGCCATCAGGCTGTTTTTCCAGCAGTTTACGGAAATGGGCCTGGGCGGCGTCGGAAATGCTGATCATCACTATCCTTATAAACCTGAGTGTACGACTAGGGTATTCATGATAACGCGGTTATTAATGCTTGGGTAGCATGCCGATGGCTACTTGCTGTGCCGCAGGGTACGACAGATCGCCCACACTTCTACCTTTGTGATGCCGCTCTCATGGAGCAAACGGCTGAGCTGACCGGCGGTGGCGCCTGTGGTCACGACGTCATCGAGCAGAGCGACATGGCGATAGTGGTGGGGGCGGATCCGGAATGCCCCGCGCAGATTGCGCCGCCGTTGCCCGGCGCTCAGGGTTGTTTGTTGCGGGGTCGCCTTGATGCGCTGCAACAGAGTGTTGTCGCAGGGAATGTCGGTGAACTCGCCAAGGGCTTGCGCGATCTCCTCCGCCTGATTGAACCCACGCCGCCACTGCCGCCACCAGTGCAGGGGAACCGGAATGATCGCCTCCGGCGGCTCGCGGCTATCCAGATGATCGGCCAAGAGGCGTGCCAGTAGCGGCGCCAGCAGGATCTGGCCGGAATATTTGAGCCGGGGGATCAGCATGGGGTAGGGAGCCTGGTAGTCGCCGATCACCTGCAACCGCTCCCAGGGGGGAGGTCTGCGCTGGCAGCGGCCGCAGACCGGTATGCTCTCTTCTATATAGTCAGCCAGCGGTGCTGCGCAGAGGCGGCATCTCGGCTGTGGCTGGTGTAGCGCCTGCCGACACCAGCTGCAGAGCAGGGGCTCGTTGTCGCAAGGCTGATGGCAGAGCAGGCAGCTCCCTTGCCAGTCACCGTGGCTGCCGAGCAGCGGGCTTGCTTTAGCGAGCAGTCGCTTTAACATGCTGACCCCAAGAGCATGAACAGGGATCTTGAGTCTAGATGAGCATATCGGTAGAGCAGTTTGGCCAGGGGCCCGATCTGGTGCTGTTGCACGGTTGGGGGATGAACGGCGCGGTCTGGCATGGTGTTGCCCAACAGTTGGCGTCCTACTATCGGGTTCATCTGGTAGATTTGCCCGGCTTTGGCAACAGCCCGCTGGCAGACGAGGTGGATTACAGCCTGCCCTGGCTTGCCGAGCAGGTGGTCGCCATCTTGCCGCAGAAGTGTCATCTGCTTGGCTGGTCGCTCGGCGGTCTGGTGGCAAGCCAGTTGGCGCTGACGCATCCCGATCGGCTGCACTCCCTGATCACCGTGGCCAGCTCCCCCTGTTTCATGGCCCGTGATGAGTGGCCGGGGATCGCTCCCAAGGTACTGACCGGTTTCAACCAGATGCTGGCGGGGGATTTTCGCCAGACCATAGAGCGCTTTCTGGCGATCCAGGCTATGGGCAGCGAACATGCCCGGGATGATATCCGTCAGTTGCGCCACTGGCTGGCCGAGCGCCCGGCGCCCCAGTTTGCCGCACTCGAGGCCGGATTGACGCTGTTGGCCGAGATTGACCTGCGCGAACCGCTGCGGGAGCTGGATCTGTCCTGGTTGCGGATCTATGGCCGACTGGATTCATTGGTGCCCAAGGCGGCCATTCCTATGCTGGATGATCTCTACCCTGCCAGCCGCAGCGTGACCCTCAATAAGGCCTCACACGCACCTTTTATCTCCCACCCTGACGAATTCATTGAAATCGTTCGAGATTTTGTTGGCTAAAAAATAGCCTGCAAGCTTCATTAATCCTCTGGTCTGGCGGATAATTAAACTGTGACCAGAGGAGTAACACCATGCGTATTGATTCTGCTTTCAACAGCGGGGTACAGGGATTTCAGCGAGCCGAGCAGATTGCCGACAAGGCATCCAATCAGATTGCCCGCCTCAACACCCCCAGCGGGGATCAGGTGCAAGTGACCGATGAGCTTGTCAATCTCAAGGTGGCCGAGCAACAGGCTGGCGCTTCCGCCAAGGTAGTGCAGACTGCCAGCGAGATGATGGGAACCCTGATCGACATCCGGGTGTGAGATGAACATCAATGTCAGTCTGCCTCCCCTTATCCCGACACAGCTGCAACCCCAGGTGGAAGCGGCGAGGACGGATAATCGCCGGGCAGAACTGATCCCGCAGGCCCGAGCGGGCCAAGCTTCCGTTGCCGAATCTGAAGTCGGCTCCCAGAAAGAGAAATCCAAAGCCGGTCAGGCCTCCAGCAATCAGACCTCCCAGAACAGCCGTGAAACCGGGCAATTAGCCCCGACAACACTGCCAGACAATCGCTTTGTTGAGGCAACTGGTGAAGAGGGTCAGCGCAAGCAGCAAGATCCCAAACAGCAGGAGCAGCAACAGCGGCAAGAGCAGCAGGTTCAGGATCTTGTCGAGCGTGACAAGGAGGTGCGAGCCCACGAACAGGCCCACCAGTCTGCGGGTGGAGAGTACGCCAGCTCACCCACCTATCAGTTTACGCAAGGGCCGGATGGCAAGCGTTATGCAACGGGTGGCGAAGTCCAGATCGATACCAGTGTAGTCCCCGGTGATCCTGCCGCCACCATCGCCAAGATGCAGCAGATCCGCGCTGCAGCGCTGGCGCCTGCCGAGCCTTCTGCGCAGGATCTGGCCGTCGCGCGCAGCGCCGCCGCCAGTGAAGCCAAGGCGCGCAAAGAGCTGATGGCCGAGCAGAGCGCAAAATCGGGCGGCGTGCTGAGTGCCTATATGGACAAGCGCAACAGCGTCATCGCGGGCCACTATCAACAGGCTGTCAGCCCGGCCTCGACCCAGTCCCTCAGTCTGCATATCTGAATCACTCTCGCCAAACTTTCAGCTGCTTTGCCTGTTTTGCAACTAACCTGAAGATCAGGCCCATTCCAATTTCACAGGAGCTGTCATGCATTTCGATGAAGTCAAAGCGGAAGATTTCACCACCTTCTCCCGTGTACCGCCCCCCCACCTGCAGATGGAGCAGTTTCTGATGCAGCTCGGGGGAGGGGGAACTGAAGGAACCAGTTTCAAGAAGAAAGTGATGCTGGCGGCTGGCTGGAGCCACACCGGCGTTGTCTCTTACGGCAAGTATCCGCAAGAGGCCTGCAAGGCATTCAATCGACTGCGGGAGGTGCTGGCCCAGCATGTAGAGCCCGAGAGCATACTTGCTGCCCTGACGCAGTGATCCTGAGCTTCGCGTGTAAAAAAGCCCCTTGTGGGGCTTTTTGCATTCAGAGGACTTCTGGAAGGTTTCGTTACTTTTTCGCTTTGGAGAGCGCCGCCGCGAAGGCGTTGCCCATGGCACCACCCACAGGGGGGCTTTGGCGCGGCTCATTTCTTGGCTTGGTGTTGCCGGCACTGCTGTTGCGCGCTTCAGCCGGCTTGCGGGCGGGTTGCCCTGCCTTTTCGTCGAGGCGCATGGTCAGGCTAATCCGCTTGCGCGGGGCGTCCACTTCCAGCACCTTGACCCGTACAATGTCGCCCGCCTTGACCACCTCACGGGGATCCTTGACGAAACGGTCGGTCAGGGAGGAGATATGCACCAGCCCGTCCTGATGAACACCGATATCGACGAAGGCACCGAAGTTGGTGACGTTGGTGACCACCCCTTCCAGCACCATCTCGGGCACCAGGTCGCTGATCTGCTCCACCCCTTCCTTGAAGGTCGCGGTTTTGAACTCGGGGCGCGGGTCGCGGCCCGGCTTGTCCAGCTCGCCGATGATGTCGGTGACGGTAGGTACGCCGAATTGCTCATCGGTATAGTCGGCCGGTTTCAGGCTGCGCAGCAGGCTGCTGTTGCCGAGCAGGCTCTCCACGGTCTGCTCCAGCTTGGCGAGGATCCGCTCCACGACCGGATAGGACTCCGGGTGTACCGCTGAGCTGTCGAGGGGATTGCTGCCGCCGCGAATGCGCAGGAAGCCGGCGCACTGTTCGAAGGCTTTGGGGCCGAGTCGGCTTACTTTCAGCAATTGCTGACGGCTCTTGAATGCGCCGTGCTCATCCCGGTAGGCGACGATGTTCTGGGCCAACGTTTGGGAGAGGCCGGAAACCCGGTTGAGCAGGGCGACCGAGGCGGTGTTCACATCCACCCCGACCGCGTTCACGCAATCCTCAACCACGGCATCCAGCCGGCGGGCCAGCTGGCTCTGGCCGACGTCGTGCTGATACTGGCCCACCCCGATACTCTTGGGATCGATTTTGACCAGTTCGGCCAGCGGGTCTTGCAGGCGGCGGGCGATGGAGACGGCGCCACGGATTGAGACGTCGAGATCCGGGAACTCCTGGGAGGCGAGTTCGGAGGCGGAGTAGACCGAGGCCCCCGCTTCGCTCACGACTATCTTCTGCGCCTTAGCGGCGGGGTAGCGCTCGAACAGGTCGCTGACCAGCCGGTCGGTCTCTCGCGAGGCGGTGCCGTTGCCGATGCTGATGAGCTCGACCTTGTGTTTCTGGCACAGCTCGCTCAGGGTCTTGAGGCTCTGATCAATCTGGCGTTTCGGTTCGAACGGATAGATGGTGGCGTGATCGACCAGCTTGCCGGTGGCATCCACAACGGCCACCTTGACCCCGGTGCGGATGCCCGGATCCAGCCCCATGGTGCAGCGCATGCCGGCCGGGGCCGCCATCAGCAGATCCTTGAGGTTCATGGCGAACACCTTGATCGCCTCCTCCTCTGCCGACTCGCGGATACGGCCGATCAGCTCGGTCTCCATCTGAAGCGACAACTTGATCTTCCAGGTCCAGCTCACCACCCCTTGCAGCCATTTGTCGGCCGGGCGGTTCTGCAGATTGAGCTTGAGGTGGTGGGCAATGATCCCTTCACAGGGACTGGCAGCCTCATCCTCACCGGTGACCAGCGCCAGATTGAGGATCCCTTCATTGCGGCCGCGCAGCATGGCCAGCACCCGGTGGGAGGGGGCCTTGTGCAGGGGTTCGTCGTGTTCGAAATAGTCCTTGAACTTGGCCCCTTCCTGCTCCTTGCCTGCCACCACGCGGGCGCGCAGGGTGGCATTTTGCCACAGGTAGTCGCGCAGCTTCTCCAGCAGGTCGGCCTGCTCGGCGAAGCGCTCCATCAGGATATAGCGGGCGCCGTCGAGGGCCGCCTTGCTGTCGGCAATGCCCTGTTCGGGATTGAGGAAGGTGGCTGCAGCTTGCTCGGGATCCTGCATCGGGTCGCTGAGCAGCAGGTTGGCAAGCGGCTCCAACCCGGCTTCGATCGCCATCTGCCCCTTGGTGCGGCGCTTGGGCTTGTAGGGGAGATAGAGGTCTTCCAGTCGGGTCTTGCTGTCGGCGCCATTCAATTCGCGGGCCAGCTCGGGGGTCAGTTTGCCCTGCTCTTCGATGGAGCGAATGATCACCTGACGGCGATCTTCCAGTTCACGCAGATAGCCGAGGCGGCTCTCCAGAGTACGTAGTTGGCTGTCGTCCAGACCGCCGGTCACCTCTTTACGGTAACGGGCGATAAAGGGCACGGTCGAGCCTTCATCCAGCAGGCGCACTGCGGCCTGCACCTGCTCCGGGCGAGCATGGAGCTCACCGGCAATCTGTCTCTCTATGGTTTGCATCATGATGTTGTTGAGGGCCTCTGTGGTCGAGTCCGCGCCATCAGGCGCCAAGTGTGAGCACTATATGGGGTCGTGTTGCGGGATGCCACCCTGCGCCGGGGTCTGCACCAGTCAGACTGATAAGTCGCAGGGGAGGGCGTTTATCTTGCCATTGCACCTGTGACTCAGGATGTGCCTGTGGCAAGCAGCTCACCAGTAGTCCGGCTATTTGGGGTAGCTGATCTCGTTGATATACCAGCAGACGTCACCAACTGGCGTACGGACGATGGCCTCATCACCGACCTCTTTCTTGAGCAGAGCGCGGGCCATGGGGGAGTCGATGGAGATGTAATCCTTGCGCTCGAAGATCTCGTCATAGCCGACGATGCGAAAGCGCTTGGTCTCGCCCTCATCGTTTTCCACCTCGACCCAGGCACCGAAGAAGACCTTGCCCTCCTGCGCGGGGGCATAGTCGACGATCCCCAGCTCTTCGAGGCATTTACGCAGGTAACGCACCCGCCGATCGATCTCCCGCAGCCGCTTCTTGTTGTACTGGTAGTCAGCATTTTCGCTGCGATCCCCCAGGCTGGCGGCCCATGCCACCTTCTTGGTGACCTCGGGGCGCTCCTGGCGCCAGAGGAAATCGAGCTCTTCTTTCAGCTTGTTGTAGCCTTCGCGGGTGATCAGCTTTGTCTTCATGGTGATGCGGACCTGGTCAAAGAGGGGTATTCATCGCTAACTGCTCGGGAATATTAGCTTTTGTCCTCTTGCTGTCGAGGGAAATCGTGATGGTTCGGCTGGCGCCGTTCAGGGAGTCGCTGGCCAGCGCAGTGACTTGATGGCCGTCACGCTCTCGGGACGGGTAATAACCGGTAACATATTTGTGCTTTGCTCCCGCTATATCCCCCCCTAGTATTGGGGGCAGCTAAAGAATGAAGAGGCAAAGCAATGAGTCAGCAGCAATACAAGGTCCTGGTCGTGGACGATGACCTGAAATTACGTTCCCTGTTGGAGCGCTATCTCACCGAGCAGGGATTCGTAGTGCGCGGCGTGGCCAATGGCGAGCAGGCCGATCGCTTGCTGACTCGTGAAAACTTCAGCCTGATGGTGCTCGACCTGATGTTGCCGGGGGAGGATGGGCTCTCCATCTGCCGCCGTCTGCGGGAAGCGGGTAACCAGATCCCGGTGCTGATGCTCACCGCCAAGGGGGATGAAGTGGATCGCATCGTCGGACTCGAGATGGGGGCCGATGATTATCTGCCCAAGCCGTTCAACCCACGCGAACTGCTGGCGCGGATCCGTGCCGTGCTGCGCCGCCATACCGTCGAGCTGCCGGGGGCTCCCTCTGCTGCAGAAAAGGTGGTCAACTTCGGGGCTTTTCAACTCAATCTCGCGACCCGCGAGCTGAGTCGGGATGGCGAGCCGATGGCGCTCACCAGCGGTGAATTTGCGGTGCTCAAGGTGCTGGTCAGCCATCCGCGCGAGCCGCTCTCCCGCGACAAGCTGATGAATCTGGCCCGTGGCCGTGAATACACCGCCACCGAGCGCAGCATCGACGTGCAGGTCTCTCGCCTGCGCCGCCTGCTGGAACAGGATCCGGCCCAGCCCCGCTATCTGCAGACCGTCTGGGGTCTGGGGTATGTGTTCGTGCCAGATGGTGACGGTGCATGAAAAAGGTCGGCAGCATGTTCTCACGCATGCTCTGGTTTCTGGCCGCCGTTCTGGTGGTCTATCAAGCAGTCTCCTACGTCACCTTCTACAACTATCTGCTGGCGCCAACCGTCAAGCAGATCAGTCACTTGCTGGCCAATCAGGTCAAGCTGATCTTTCCGGTCAACACTGAACAACTGGCGCTGAGTGAAGATGCCGAGGCGCTGGTCTATGTGACGACCGGTACCGATATCTATACCCAGAGCGAGGCGGTGCAGCATGGCTTCAACGAGGCCAAGCCATACCCCTATCTGGAGGAGAACATCAGCCGCGAGCTGGGTGGCCCGGCCAAGGTGCGGGTCGAGATCCAGGATCACTACATCATCTGGATCCAGCCGCCCCAGGCCAGCAAAATCTGGGTGCGGATCCCGCTGACCGAGATTGAAGATGACGATATCGAACCCCTCATCATCTATCTGAGCGTGCTGCTGGTGATCACCCTGTTTGCGGCCTGGCGCTTTGCCCGCCAGCTGGTGCGCCCGCTCGAGGATCTCGAGGCTGGTGCCGTTGCTGTTGCCAGAGGCCATTTCCCCGAGGCGCTGGGGGAGCTGGGATCACGGGAAGTGCGGCGACTGACCCGCACCTTCAACCATATGTCCCACTCCATCAAGAGCCTGATCGAAGAGCGTAACCTGATGATGGCGGGGGTTTCCCACGATCTGCGTACCCCGCTGACCCGCATCCGGCTGGCGACCGAGATGATGTCCTCTGGTGACGAGTACCTCAAGGAGAGCATCAACGCCGATATCGATGAGTCCAATGCCATCATCGATCAGTTCATCGATTACATCCGTCCGGATGAAGGCCAGGATCTGGAGCCGATCGACCTGACCCAGCTGGTGCACGATACCTTGCTGATCTACTCGGAGCAGGGACTGGAAGTTGATCTGGCGCTGCCGCAAGAGGCGGTGCGGGTGGCCTGCAATCCGGTCAGTATCCGGCGGGTGTTGAACAACCTCTCAAGCAACTCGCAGCGTTATGGGGCGAGCCGCTTGTATGCCGAGTTGAAGGACGATGGACACTGGGTGCGCTTGCGCCTTTCCGATGATGGCCCCGGCATTCCGGAGCAGGACTACTCCCGGGTGCTCAAGCCGTTTACTCAGGGTAATGTGGCGCGGACCGTTGGCGGCAGTGGCTTGGGGTTGGCTATCGTGGCCAAGATAGTCGCCCAGCACCATGGCACTATCCGGTTGGGAAGTTCGGAGCTCGGCGGCCTGCTGGTCGAGATGCGGCTGCCGAAACATCAGCCACAGGAGTGGATGGATTGAGAGAAGGGCGTATCCGTTGATACGCCCTTCTGCATGGTCAGCTCTTGGTTTCGACTGATGCTCGATAGCGTTTGCCGTACTTGAGCTGCTGGATCAGCAGGGCGGCAACGATGAGCGCCAACCCGATGGGGGTGGCCGGATGGATGGCTTCGCCGATCAGCAGATTGAGCAGCACCAGTGAGGCAAACGGCGAGATAAAGATGAGGTTGCTGATGGGGGCCGTGTTGGTGGCATGGCGCAGCGCCATCAGCCAGAGCACGAAACCGAAGCCCATTTCGAACAGTCCCACATAGATGGCTCCAGCCCATCCCTGCCAGGCGGTCATGGCAAAATCGGAGAGCAACCAGGTTGCAACGACGATAAAAGGCAGGCTGATCATAAAGCCGAGCAACAGGCTGACAATGGGATCGCCCTGATTGCGGGTGTTGAGGATCCAGTAGCTGGCCCAGATGAGGGTCGAGACCAGCGCTAGCGTCACGCCGAGGGGGCTGTCGAACTGGAGGCCGAATACATCCCCTCTGGTGGCGATCACCAGCGCGCCAAAATACCCCAGCACGATAGCGACGCAATCACGCCGACGCAGCTTCTGGCCGAGGAAGGGGACGGCCAGCAGACTGAGGGTAATGGCCCAAGTGTAGTTGAGGGTCTGTGCCTGCTGGGCAGGCAGCAGATCATAGGCTTTGAACAGCAACAGGTAATAGAGAAAGGGATTCAGTACGCCCAGAGTCAGGTAGTAGATAGGGCGGGCCTTGATGTAGCTCCCCAGCAGCGGCAGTTTGCCCTGTTTGGCGACGACGGCTGTCAGCGTGAGAGTCGAGGTGAAGGCGGCCACAAGCAACAGTTGCACAGGTTCGAAATAGGCGAGGGAGATCTTGAAGGCTGTGGCGACCGTCGACCAGAGGGCAACGGCGCAAAGGCCATACTGATAGGCTTTCTTTTGATCTTTGAGCATGGGATGTCGTTCCACTGACAGAGGCAAGCACACAGTCTACCAGTCTGCTTGTAACATTGTCGTTACCTGGGTATTGGCAGCAGAGTGTGTTGCCGCAGACGAGATCCATCTGTCACATAAAACTGCGCATAATCTGTTCGCTCTCCCTTGCGCAAATTTGAAAAATCCGTATAATCCCCTCCGCTTACCCATGAGGTAAGCCAGACGATATGTCTGCTGCTGAGTTTCCTGTTTACAGGAGCCAGCCATACAGTCCTCCCGATATGGGGGGAAACGTGAAAAATCACACCTCTGGCGGGAGAAATCTCGGTCGGGCGGTGTTGATTTATGTTCTTTTATCTATTGGAGCTCTGTCAATGCAGAACCAAAGAATCCGTATCCGCCTGAAGGCTTTTGATCATCGCCTGATTGATCAATCCACTGCGGAAATCGTTGAAACTGCTAAGCGCACTGGCGCGCAGGTTCGCGGTCCTATTCCGCTGCCGACTCGCAAAGAGCGCTTCACCGTCCTGATCTCCCCGCACGTCAACAAAGATGCGCGTGATCAGTACGAGATCCGCACTCACAAGCGTCTGGTAGACATCGTTGAGCCGACTGACAAGACCGTAGACGCCCTGATGCGTCTGGATCTGGCAGCTGGTGTAGACGTCCAGATCAGCCTGGGTTAATTACGGAAAGAGGTTGATAACAATGACAATCGGTCTTGTAGGTCGCAAAGTGGGTATGACTCGCATCTTCACTGAAGATGGCGTTTCTATCCCGGTGACTGTTATCGAAGTTGAAGCTAACCGTGTAACTCAGGTCAAATCTGTAGAAACCGACGGCTACAACGCTATTCAGGTTACCACTGGCGCCAAGAAAGCCAGCCGTGTGACCAAGCCGGAAGCTGGCCACTTCGCCAAAGCTGGTGTAGAAGCCGGTCGCGGTCTGTGGGAATTCCGCCTGAACAACGGTGAAACTTTCACTGTTGGTAGCGAGCTGAAAGTAGATCTTCTCGCTGACGTTAAGCTGGTAGACGTTACCGGCACATCCAAAGGTAAGGGCTTTGCTGGTACTGTTAAGCGCCACAACTTCCGCACCCAGGATATGACCCACGGTAACTCCTTGTCTCACCGCGTTCCGGGTTCTATCGGTCAGAACCAGACTCCGGGTCGTGTATTCAAGGGCAAAAAGATGGCTGGTCACATGGGTGCTGAGCGTGTAACGACTCAGAACCTGGAACTGGTTCGTGTTGACGCTGAACGCAACCTGCTGCTCATCAAAGGTGCAGTACCGGGTGCAACCAACGGCAACGTGATCGTCAAACCTGCCGTCAAAGCGTAACGTCTGAGGAGATAGTAATGGAATTGGTAATGAAAGACGCCAAGAGCGCTCTTGAAGTTTCCGAGACTACCTTCGGGCGCGAATTCAACGAAGCTCTGGTTCACCAGGTCGTCGTTGCATATGCCGCTGGTGCCCGTCAGGGTACTCGTGCGCAGCTGACTCGCTCTGAAGTGTCTGGTGGCGGCAAAAAGCCGTGGCGTCAGAAGGGTACTGGTCGTGCCCGTGCTGGCTCCATCCGTTCGCCCATCTGGCGTTCCGGTGGTGTGACTTTTGCTGCTAAGCCGCAAGATCACAGCCAGAAAGTAAACAAGAAGATGTACCGCGGCGCTATCCGTAGCATTCTGTCCGAGCTGGTACGTCAAGAGCGCCTGATCGTTGTTGAGAAGTTCGGCATCGAAGCTCCGAAGACCAAAGAACTGATCGCCAAGCTGAAAGAAATGGAACTGACTGACGTTCTGATCGTGACTGCTGAAGTCGATGAGAACCTGTTCCTGGCTGCTCGCAACCTGTACAAAGTTGACGTGCGTGACGTTGCCGGTATCGACCCGGTCAGCCTGATCGCTTTCGACAAGGTTCTGATGACTGCTGATGCAGTTAAGCAAATCGAGGAGATGCTGGCATGATCCGTGAAGAGCGTCTGCTGAAAGTTCTGAAGGCTCCGCACATCTCTGAAAAGAGCACCATGGTTGCAGAAAAGCAGAACACTATCGTGTTCAAAGTTGCTGTTGATGCTACCAAGGCGGAAGTCAAAGCTGCAGTTGCGAAACTGTTCGAGGTCGAAGTTGAGACCGTCCGTACCCTGAACATGAAGGGTAAGACCAAGCGCGCAGGTGCACGCGTAGGCCGTCGTTCCGATTGGAAAAAGGCTTATGTGACCCTGAAAGCTGGTCAGGACATCGACTTCATGGGCGCAGCCGAGTAAGAGGAGTTCTCAAAAATGGCAATCGTTAAGTGCAAGCCTACTTCTCCGGGCCGCCGCCACGTCGTCAAGATCGTCAATCAAGAGCTGTACAAGGGCAAGCCCTTCGCCGCTCTGCTGGACAGCAAAAGCAAGTCCGGTGGTCGTAACAACAACGGCCGTATCACTACCCGTCATATCGGTGGTGGTCACAAGCAGCACTACCGTATCGTCGACTTCAAGCGCGACAAAGACGGTATCCCGGCTAAAGTAGAGCGCCTGGAATACGATCCGAACCGTACCGCTAACATCGCTCTGGTGTTGTATGCAGACGGTGAGCGTCGTTACATCCTGGCTCCGAAAGGCCTGAAAGCTGGTGACGCGATCGCTTCTGGTGCTGATGCAGCCATCAAGGTAGGTAACGCCCTGCCGATGCGCAACATCCCGGTTGGTTCTACCGTTCACGCTGTAGAGATGAAGCCTGGTAAAGGTGCCCAGCTGGCTCGTTCCGCTGGTACTTTCATCCAGATCCTGGCTCGTGAAGGTAACTATGTAACTCTGCGTCTGCGTTCCGGCGAAGTACGTAAAGTTCTGGCCGAGTGCCGCGCTACCATCGGTGAAGTCGGTAACTCCGAGCACATGTTGCGTCAACTGGGTAAAGCCGGTGCAAACCGCTGGCGTGGTATTCGTCCGACCGTTCGCGGTATGGCGATGAACCCGGTTGACCACCCGCACGGTGGTGGTGAGGGTCGTAACAAGGGCATGCAGCCTGTGTCCCCATGGGGCCAGAAGGCTAAAGGCTTCAAGACCCGTAAGAACAAGCGTACCGACAAGTACATCGTACGTCGTCGTAACAAGTAATTGTTAACATAGAGGAATCACCATGCCACGTTCTCTCAAGAAGGGTCCATTTATTGACCTGCACTTGCTGAAGAAGGTAGAGAAAGCGGTGGAAAGCGGGGATAAAAAGCCGGTTAAAACCTGGTCCCGTCGTTCAATGATCATCCCGAACATGATCGGTTTGACCATCGCTGTCCATAATGGTCGTCAGCACGTTCCGGTTTTCGTTACCGAAGAAATGATCGGTCACAAACTGGGTGAATTCGCACCGACTCGTACTTATCGCGGCCATGCTGCTGATAAGAAGGCTAAGAAGCGCTAAGGGATAAATGATGGAAGCTATCGCTAAACACCGTTATGCCCGTACTTCTGCCCAGAAAGCTCGTCTGGTAGCCGATCAAGTACGTGGTCTGTCCGTAGACAAGGCTCTGAATATCCTGACCTTCAGCCCGAAAAAGGCTGCAGTGCTGGTTAAGAAAGTGCTGGAATCTGCCATTGCAAACGCTGAGCACAACGAAGGCGCCGATATCGACGCGCTGCGTGTTGCTACTATCATGGTCGACGAAGGTCCCTCCATGAAGCGCATCCGTCCGCGTGCCAAAGGTCGTGCGGATCGTATCCTCAAGCGTACCGCTCACATCACTGTAGTGGTATCCGACGCTAAGGCTGGGAGATAAGCAATGGGTCAGAAAGTACATCCTAATGGCATTCGCCTGGGTATTACCAAGCCTTGGAATTCTACCTGGTTCGCGAACACCAAAGACTTCGCTGACAACCTGTACAGCGATTTTCAAGTACGCCAGTTCCTGACCAAGGAACTGAAAAACGCGTCCTTGTCCAAGATCACCATTGAGCGTCCGGCCAAGAGCATCCGTGTGACCATTCACACCGCTCGTCCGGGTGTTGTCATCGGTAAGAAAGGCGAAGACGTTGAGAAGCTGCGCAAAGCTGTAGCCACTATTGCTGGCGTGCCTGCTCAGATCAACATTTCCGAAGTCCGCAAGCCGGAGCTGGATGGCAAACTCGTTGCCGACAGCATCACTTCCCAGCTGGAGCGTCGTGTAATGTTCCGTCGTGCTATGAAGCGCGCCGTACAGAACGCAATGCGCCTGGGTGCCAAGGGCATCAAAGTGGAAGTTTCCGGTCGTCTGGGCGGCGCTGAAATCGCGCGTACCGAATGGTACCGTGAAGGTCGTGTGCCGTTGCACACCCTGCGTGCCGACATCGACTACGCAACTTCTGAAGCCCACACCACTTACGGTGTGATCGGCGTTAAAGTTTGGATCTTCAAGGGCGAAGTTCTGGGCGGTCTGGCTGCTGTTAACGCTGCCGCTGCTCAAGAGCAAGCTCCTGCAAAGCCCAAGCGTGACAACAAGCGCCGCGCTGCTAAGTAAGGAGATTCGGTAAATGTTGCAACCTAAGCGTACTAAATTCCGCAAGACCCACAAGGGTCGTAACCGCGGTCTGGCCACCTCTGGTAACGAAGTATCCTTCGGTACCTTTGGCCTGAAGGCGACATCCCGTGGTCAACTGACTGCTCGTCAAATCGAAGCAGCCCGTCGTGCCATGACCCGTCACGTTAAGCGTCAAGGTAAGATCTGGATCCGTGTGTTCCCGGACAAGCCCATCACCGAAAAGCCCCTCGAAGTTCGTATGGGTAAAGGTAAGGGTAACGTGGAATACTGGGTTTGCCCGATCCAGCCTGGCAAGGTTCTGTACGAGATGGACGGTGTACCTGAGGCTCTGGCGCGTGAAGCGTTTGCCCTGGCCGCAGCTAAGCTGTCTGTTCAGACCACTTTCGTAATTAAGACGGTGATGTGATGAAAGCCCAAGATCTGCGTCAAAAGAGCGTCGAAGAACTGAACCAGGAGCTGCTGGGCCTGCTGCGTGAGCAATTCAACATGCGCATGCAAGCGTCCACCGGCCAGCTGGCTCAGACTCACACTCTGAAACAAGTGCGTCGTGACGTCGCACGTATCAAGACTGTACTGACTGAGAAGGCAGGTGCGTAATGACTGACAAGATCCGTACTCTGCAAGGTCGTGTAATCAGCGACAAGATGGACAAGTCCATCACTGTTGCTATCGAGCGCAAGGTAAAGCACCCGATCTACGGTAAGATCATCAAGCGCACTACCAAGCTGCACGTACATGACGAAAACAACGAGTGCAAAGCTGGCGACCTCGTGGAAATCCGCGAATGCCGTCCGCTGTCCAAGACCAAGTCCTGGACCCTGGTTGCCGTTGTAGAAAAGGCCTAATCGGTACTTTGTAGTCCAAGCGGCCCCTTTCAGGGGCCGTTTGTTTTTTAGGCTACCTTTTCTGAAAATCCTGTGTTATAGTTTCGCGCCTTTTGAAGGCAGCCAGATCCCATTAGGGATAAGAAGTAAACAAAGCGGAGCACTAAGATGATCCAGATGCAAAGTATGCTGGGTGTTGCCGACAACTCCGGCGCTCGCAGTGTAATGTGTATTAAGGTTCTGGGTGGCTCGCACCGCCGTTACGCCGGCATCGGCGACATCATCAAGGTTTCCATCAAGGAAGCCATTCCTCGCGGTAAAGTGAAGAAAGGTGATGTGTATAACGCGGTGGTCGTACGCACCCGTAAAGGCGTTCGTCGTCCGGACGGCTCTGTCATCCGTTTCGACAACAATGCGGCTGTGTTGCTTAACAACAACCAACAGCCAATCGGTACTCGTATTTTTGGCCCGGTGACCCGTGAACTGCGTAATGAGAAGTTCATGAAGATTGTGTCCCTGGCACCCGAAGTACTGTAAGGAGTCGAACGATGGCAGCTAAAATCCGTCGCGAAGACGAAGTGATTGTTCTTACCGGCAAAGACAAGGGCAAGCGTGGCAAAGTCACTCAAGTCCTGATTGCAAAAGGTAAGGTAATCGTGGAAGGCATCAACCAGGTGAAGAAACACCAGAAGCCGGTACCCGCACTGGGTCAGGCTGGCGGTATCGTCACCAAAGAAGCCCCCATCGATGTATCAAACGTAGCGCTGTTCAACTCTGCCACTGGCAAAGCTGACCGCGTTGGTTTCCGGATTGAAGACGGCAAAAAAGTCCGTTTCTTCAAATCCACCGGCGAACTTGTGAAGTAATTGGAGTTTAACGATGGCGAAACTGCATGATTACTACAAATCCGATGTAGTAAATGAACTGTCCAAGCAGTTCGGTTACAAGACTATCATGCAAGTCCCTCGGATCGAGAAAATCACCCTGAACATGGGTGTTGGTGAAGCGATCTCTGACAAGAAATTGCTGGAAAATGCTGCTGCCGATATGGCTGCCATTTCCGGTCAGAAGCCGCTGATCACCAAAGCTCGCAAATCTGTTGCGGGCTTCAAGATTCGTGAAGGCTACCCGATAGGTTGTAAAGTAACCCTGCGTGGCGAGCGTATGTGGGAGTTCCTGGAACGGCTGATCTGCATCTCCGTACCGCGTATCCGTGACTTCCGTGGCCTGAACGCTAAAGCGTTCGATGGTCGTGGTAACTACTCCATGGGCGTGCGTGAGCAGATCATCTTCCCGGAAATCGACTATGACAAAGTCGATCGCGTCCGTGGTCTGGATATCACCATCACCACTTCCGCGAATACCGATGAAGAAGGCCGTGCTCTGCTGGCTGCCTTTAACTTCCCATTCCGCAAGTAAGGTTAGGGTTATGGCTAAAACATCCATGAAAGCGCGCGAAGCAAAGCGTGCCAAGCTGGTAGCCAAGTACGCGACCAAGCGTGCCGAGCTGAAAGCTATCATCGTTGACATGAACGCTTCTGAAGAAGCGCGTTGGGATGCTGTACTGCAACTGCAACAGCTGCCCCGTGATTCCAGTCCGTCCCGCCAGCGTAACCGTTGCAATATTACTGGTCGTCCGCACGGTTTCCTGCGCAAGTTTGGCCTGTCTCGCATCAAGGTGCGTGAGCATGCCATGAAGGGCGAAATTCCGGGCCTGAAGAAGGCTTCTTGGTAACGAATCTCGGGAGTTAGACTTATGAGCATGCAAGATCCGATCGCGGATATGCTGACCCGCATCCGTAACGGTCAGGCGGCGAGCAAAGTTGCGGTTTCCATGCCTTCTTCCAAGCTGAAAGTGGCTATCGCCAAAGTGCTGAAAGAAGAAGGTTACATCGCTGGCTACTCCGTAGCTGGTGACGTGAAGCCGGAACTGGAAATTGAACTGAAATATTTCCAGGGCAAGCCAGTTGTAGAACTGATCCAACGCGTAAGCCGTCCAGGCCTGCGTATTTACAAGCGCACTACTGATCTGCCGAAAGTTATGGGCGGTCTCGGTGTTGCTATCGTGTCCACGTCTAAAGGTGTGATGACTGACCGTGCTGCTCGCAAAGCAAGCATGGGCGGTGAGATCATCTGCTACGTCGCTTAATAGGAGGTAGGAAATGTCTCGTGTTGCTAAGGCACCCGTCACTATTCCTGCTGGCGTAGAGGTGACTCTGAACGGCCAGGAACTGACCATCAAAGGTGGTAAAGGTTCTCTGGTTCGCTCTATTCACGCCGGTGTAGAAGTGACCAAAGAAGACAATGTACTGAAGTTCGCCCCGCGCGGCAGCATCGCTGGTGCTGACGCTCAGGCCGGTACTGCCCGTGCATTGGTCAACAACATGGTAATCGGTGTTACCCAAGGCTTCGAGCGCAAGCTGCAGCTGGTTGGTGTAGGTTATAAAGCCTCCATCAAGGGCAATGCTGTTGCGCTGGCTCTGGGCTTCTCTCACCCGGTAGAGCATGCGCTGCCGGCTGGTGTGACCGCTGAGTGCCCGACTGCTACAGAAATCGTTCTGCGTGGCGTCGACAAGCAGCTGGTTGGCCAAGTCGCCGCCGATATCCGTGCTTACCGCGCTCCGGAGCCCTACAAGGGCAAGGGTGTACGCTATGCCAACGAGCAAGTGCGTACTAAAGAAGCTAAGAAGAAGTAAGGTAACACTATGGACAAGAAAGCAGCTCGTCTCCGTCGTGCTACTCGTGCTCGGAAAAAGATGCAGGAACTGGGAGCTACCCGTCTGGTTGTTCACCGTACCCCGCGTCATATCTATGCGCAGGTTATTGCAGCCAACGGTTCCGAAGTTCTGGCCTCTGCTTCCACAGTAGAGAAAGCCATCAGTGAAGCTCTGAAATACACCGGTAACGCAGATGCTGCTACCGCTGTAGGTAAAGCTATCGCTGAGCGTGCTATTGCCAAAGGCGTTCAGAACGTATCTTTCGATCGTTCCGGTTTCAAGTATCACGGTCGCATCGCTGCCCTGGCAGCTGCCGCACGTGACGCTGGTCTTCAGTTCTAAGCTAGGAGTCGAAGATGGCTAAAGTCGAATCTCAAGCCGGCGAACTGCAAGAAAAGCTCATTGCAGTAAACCGTGTTTCGAAAACTGTTAAAGGTGGTCGTATCATGTCCTTCACCGCGTTGACCGTGGTGGGTGATGGTAACGGCCGTGTAGGTTACGGTTACGGTAAAGCCCGTGAAGTTCCGGCTGCTATTCAAAAAGCAATGGAACAGGCTAAGCGTAACCTGAACAAGGTTGAGTTGAACAACGGCACTCTGCACCACCCGGTGCGTGGTGTTCACTCTGGCTCCACCGTGTTCATGAAGCCGGCCTCTCAAGGTACTGGTATCATTGCAGGCGGCGCCATGCGTGCTGTTCTGGAAGTTGCCGGTATCCACAACGTGCTGGCCAAGACCTACGGTTCCACCAACCCAATCAACGTTGTTCGCGCTACTGTAGACGCTCTGGTTCACGGTCAATCACCGGAACAGATCGCTGCCAAGCGTGGTCTGCGCGTTGAAGAAATTCTGGGGTAATGCGACATGGCTAACACTGTAAAAGTAACTCAAACTCGCAGCTCTATCGGCCGTCTGCCAAAGCACAAGGCGACTCTGCGTGGTCTGGGTCTGCGTCGCATTGGTCACACCGTTGAGCTGGAAGATACTCCTTGCGTACGCGGCATGATCAACCAGGTTTATTACATGGTTAAGGTGGAGGGCTAAGCATGCGTCTGAACACTCTGTCTCCGGCCGCTGGTTCCAAGCCTGAAAAACAACGTCGTGGTCGTGGTATCGGCTCCGGCCTGGGCAAGACTGGTGGTCGTGGTGTTAAAGGCCAAACCTCTCGTTCCGGTGGCGGCAAAGTTCGCAACGGTTTCGAAGGTGGCCAGATGCCTTTGAAAATCCGTCTGCCGAAGTTCGGTTTCTTCTCTCGCAAATCTTTGGTTTCTGCCGAAGTGCGTCTGAACGAAATCGCCCTGGTAGAAGGTGATGTGGTCGACCTGAGCACTCTGAAGCAAGCCGGTGTTGTTACTAAGAACATCGTGTTCGCTAAAGTTGTTCTGTCAGGCAACATTGACCGTGCTGTGACCGTTCGTGGTCTGTCCGTCACCAAAGGTGCACGCGCAGCCATCGAGGCCGCTGGCGGTAAAATCGAGGAATAATCAGTACAATGGCTAAGAAACCAGGATTGGATGTTAAAGCACAGGGTGGTCTGAGTGAACTGAAGAGCCGTCTGCTCTTCGTTCTCGGGGCGATTATCGTTTTCCGTGCAGGCTCTTATGTGCCGATTCCTGGTATTGACGCCGCCGTACTGGCCGAGTTGTTCCAGCAACAGAAGGGCACCATCATTGAGATGTTCAACATGTTCAGTGGTGGTGCACTCTCGCGTGCTTCTATTCTTGCGTTGGGGATCATGCCGTACATTTCGGCATCGATCATTATCCAGCTGCTGACAGTGGTTCACCCCGCTCTTGCTGAACTCAAGAAAGAAGGTGAATCCGGCCGTCGCAAGATTAGCCAATATACCCGTTGGGGCACGCTGGTTTTGGGAACTTTCCAGGCCATTGGTATTGCAACCGGTCTGCCGAATATGATGCATGGACTCGTGACTAATCCGGGTTTGGGCTTCTATTTCACAGCGGTTGTGAGTCTGGTCACCGGTACCATGTTTTTGATGTGGTTGGGTGAGCAGATTACCGAGCGTGGGATTGGTAATGGTATCTCGTTGATTATTTTCACAGGTATCGTTGCTGGTCTGCCGCATGCCATTGGCGCTACGGCCGAACAGGCACGTCAAGGGGAATTGCACATCCTGCTGTTGTTGTTGCTGGGCTTGATTGTTTTCGCAGTGACTTACTTTGTGGTGTTCGTGGAGCGTGGTCAGCGTCGTATCGTCGTTAACTATGCCAAGCGTCAACAAGGCCGCCAGGTATTTGCCGCGCAAAGCACACATCTGCCGTTGAAAGTTAATATGGCTGGTGTGATTCCTGCGATTTTCGCATCCAGTATCATCCTCTTCCCAGGGACCATTACCTCTTGGTTTGGTCAGGGTGAGGGTAAAGTAGCTGATATCCTGCAACAGGTCTCTATGGTCCTGCAGCCGGGTCAACCGCTTTACGAGATGCTGTATGCAGCAGCCATTATCTTCTTCTGCTTCTTCTATACCGCGCTGGTGTTCAACCCCCGCGAGACAGCAGATAATCTGAAGAAGAGTGGAGCCTTTATCCCGGGGATTCGCCCGGGCGAGCAGACAGCACGTTACATCGATAAGGTTATGACTCGCCTGACATTGGCAGGTGCGCTCTATATAACCTTTATCTGTCTGGTACCCCAGTTCTTGATGACTGCCTGGAACGTACAGTTCTACTTCGGTGGCACTTCGCTGCTGATTATCGTGGTAGTTATCATGGACTTCATGGCTCAGGTACAAACCCATATGATGTCTCATCAATATGGCGACGTCCTGAGGAAGGCCAACCTGAAGGGCTACGGCCGCTAAAGGTCGGCGTAGTTACGGAGTTAAGCAATGAAAGTTCGTGCTTCCGTTAAGGCAATCTGCCGTAACTGCAAAATCATCAAGCGTCACGGTGTGGTGCGTGTGATTTGCAGCGAGCCAAAGCATAAACAGCGCCAAGGCTAATTTTTTACGGTTAGTACTTGCAACAAATAGTTGTGCTGGCTAATATAGCCAGCCAACTTTTGTTGTGTATTGGTTGACCGCCACGTATCCGCTCACGGGCTTTGTGGTGGTCGTAATCTACTATATGTAGGAGTGAATAGTGGCCCGTATCGCTGGCATTAACATTCCTGACCATAAGCATGCAGTCATCGCTTTGACTGCGATTTATGGCGTCGGTCGTACCCGCTCCAAGGCCATCTGTGCCGCAGCCGGTATCGCTGAGAATGTGAAAATTAAAGACCTGGACGAATCTCAGATCGAGAGTCTGCGTGAACAAGTAGGTAAATTCACCGTTGAAGGTGACCTGCGTCGTCAGATTTCCATGAACATCAAGCGATTGATGGATCTGGGTTGCTACCGTGGTTTGCGTCACCGTCGTAGCCTGCCTGTTCGTGGTCAACGTACCAAGACCAACGCTCGTACCCGCAAGGGTCCGCGCAAGGCTATCAAGAAGTAACGGGAAGGTAGAAAATGGCTAAAACTCCGACTCGTGCTCGCAAGCGCGTTAAAAAGCAAGTGAGCGACGGTATTGCGCACGTTCATGCATCTTTCAACAACACAATCGTGACCATTACTGACCGTCAGGGCAATGCTCTGTCTTGGGCTACTTCTGGTGGTTCCGGTTTCCGTGGTTCTCGTAAGTCCACCCCGTTCGCTGCTCAGGTAGCTGCCGAGCGCGCTGGTGAGATGGCCAAAGAATATGGCGTCAAGAACCTGGAAGTCATGGTCAAAGGTCCGGGTCCCGGTCGTGAGTCTTCCATCCGCGCCCTGAACGCGGCTGGTTTCCGCATCACTAACATTACTGATGTGACTCCGATCCCGCACAACGGTTGTCGTCCTCCCAAGAAGCGCCGCGTATAACGCTGTAGCTACTTGGTCTAGGATTGTTGGAGAAAGAAGATGGCAAGATATATCGGTCCTAAGCTTAAGCTTAGCCGTCGTGAGGGCACCGACCTCTTCCTGAAGTCAGGTGTTCGTGCGATTGATTCTAAGTGCAAGATTGACACCGCCCCTGGTCAGCACGGTGCGCGTAAAGCGCGTCTGTCCGACTACGGTGTTCAGCTGCGCGAGAAACAAAAAGTTCGTCGTATCTACGGCGTATTGGAAAAACAGTTCCGCAACTACTACCGCGACGCTGCCCGTCAAAAGGGTAACACCGGTGAAAACCTGTTGCAGCTGCTGGAAGGTCGTTTGGACAACGTTGTTTACCGTATGGGCTTCGGCGCTACCCGTGCTGAATCTCGTCAGCTGGTGAGCCACAAGGCCATCATGGTAAACGGTCGCGTTGTGAACATTCCTTCTTTCCAGGTTTCCCCTGAGGACGTGATCTGCGTTCGTGAGAAGGCTAAGAAGCAAGCGCGTATCAAAGCTTCCCTGGAAGTTGCTGGTCAGCGTGAGAAGCCGACTTGGGTAGAGGTTGACGCCGCTAAAATGGAAGGTGCTTTCAAGCGTCTGCCAGAGCGTTCCGACCTGTCTGCCGACATTAACGAACAGCTGATCGTCGAGCTTTACTCCAAGTAAAGCTAGCTTCTAAAGAGAGGACACAATGCTGGGTTCTGTAACAGATTTTCTTAAACCGCGGCTAGTTGACATCGAGCAAGTTAGCCCGACTCATGCGAAAGTGACTCTTGAGCCACTCGAGCGTGGCTTTGGTCACACGCTGGGCAACGCCCTGCGTCGTATTTTGCTGTCATCTATGCCCGGTTGTGCAGTTACTGAAGTCGAAATTGACGGGGTACTGCATGAGTACAGCAGCAAAGAAGGTGTACAGGAAGACATTCTTGAAATCCTGCTCAACCTGAAAGGTATCGCTGTGAAGCTGGAAGGCAAGGACGAGGTAACTCTGTCCCTGACCAAGTCTGGAACAGGCCCCGTTACCGCTGGTGATATCACTCACGGTGATGAAGTCGAGATCGTAAACCCGGAGCACGTAATCTGCCACCTGACAGGTGCCAATGCTGAAATCAGCATGCGCCTGAAAGTTCAGCGTGGTCGTGGTTATGTGCCTGCTTCTGCTCGTGTTCACAACGATGATGAAGAGCGTCCTATTGGTCGCCTGCTGTTGGACTCCGCGTTCAGCCCCATCGTTCGTATTGCCTACAATGTTGAGGCAGCACGTGTGGAACAGCGTACCGACTTGGACAAGCTGGTCATCGACATGGAGACCAATGGTACCCTGGATCCTGAAGAAGCCATCCGTCGTTCTGCCACTATCCTGGCAGAGCAACTGGAAGCCTTCGTGGATCTGCGCGATGTCAGCGTGCCCGAGAAGAAAGAAGAGAAACCCGAGTTTGATCCGATTCTGCTACGTCCTGTCGATGATTTGGAGCTGACAGTTCGTTCTGCGAACTGTCTGAAGGCAGAAGCTATCCACTATATTGGTGATCTGGTACAGCGTACCGAAGTTGAGTTGCTTAAGACTCCTAACCTCGGTAAGAAGTCCCTGACTGAGATCAAGGACGTGTTGGCCTCCCGTGGTCTGTCTCTTGGCATGCGCCTTGAGAACTGGCCGCCCGCCAGCATCGCTGACGAGTAATCCAGATTACGGGTTTCACAGATTTAGTTAGAAGGATAAGGTCATGCGCCATCGTTTGAGTGGTCGTCAACTGAACCGGAACAGCAGCCATCGTCAGGCAATGTTCCGCAACATGGCCAGCTCCCTGGTTCGTCATGAGATCATCAAGACGACTCTGCCTAAGGCAAAAGAGCTGCGTCGTGTAGTTGAACCGCTGATCACCCTTGCCAAGACTGATAGCGTTGCTAATCGTCGCCTGGCATTTGCCCGTACTCGCGATAACGCGATCGTGGCTAAGCTGTTCAATGAACTGGGCCCGCGCTACCTGGAGCGCGCCGGCGGTTATACTCGCATTCTGAAATGCGGTTTCCGTGCAGGCGACAACGCCCCTATGGCTTATATTGAGCTGGTAGACCGCCCGGCCGCTGCTGAAGCAGCTGCTGAGTGATAAAGAAAAAGCCGGGCTTGTCCCGGCTTTTCTTTTAATGAATTCTGATACTGCCTCAACTGCCTCAACTGCCTCAACTGCCTCAACTGCCTCAACTGCCTCAACTGCCTCAACTGCCTCAACTGCCTCAACTGCCTCAACTGCCTCAACT
>NZ_JBFODS010000033.1:121096-121600 GCF_040908445.1 Aeromonas sp. R10-2
CAACTGCCTCAACTGCCTCAACTGCCTCAACTGCCTCAACTGCCTCAACTGCCTCAACTGCCTCAACTGCCTCAACTGCCTCAACTGCCTCAACTCCTTCTATATAGGAAGTAAGAGTTGTTCCTGAACCTGGCGAAATGGTGAATTGTCTGTTCATTTCATTCGAGCAGCGTAGGCCAGTTCGATATCGCCCACCTATGTCGCGCAGGGGTCTACATACACCCGTTTGCCCAGTTGCGGGCGTTTTCCCTTGTAGGGTCTCAGTCGCAAGTCCATCTTGGCCTCCTTGTTTTCGGCCATTCTAGCAACCTGGAACTCATTATCTGTGGATAAGTTTGTATAAAAGCTGTGGTTGGAGATGAATAACTAAAAAAGTGCAGTTTTTTGCAATTTTATTGCCGATGAGGGGTTGCCAGAAAGAATCTGTTCCCTATAATGCGCCTCCATCGACAGGGCAAGCGGCAACGCAAACAACCTCGTCGATAACCTCGAAAAGCCTTTGAA